>JAZRWU010000053.1:0-3904 GCA_045599885.1 Bacteroidales bacterium
ACCTAAATCCTCGCCGCAACTCAACATGGCAGTCGCATTCACCAGTGAGGGCAGTTTGCTCATGGCAGAAGCGCTCCAGAAAGCCGAATGACGGTGATAATAGAAATCATCGTGGAGTTGGGAGAAAATCCGCTGCTGTTCGGCGGAAAGATAACGGAAATGCATGGATTTCTGCAAGGCGATGCGGGGATGATAAAGTTTTGGAATCCGCAGGTCCTCTAGCAGAAGTACCTCACTGTGAAGAAGATACAACTTATCTCTGAGCTCCGGGCAATCGTGGAAGGCTGCTTTGATTTTACGTTGGGTGTCGTATTCGGGACGGAAACGGTATGTGGCGGGACGGTTTTCCTGCTCCAAGGAGGACAGTTCAAAACAACGGCCGAGAAGTTCCTCCGTTTGGCTTCCAAACAATTCCTCCAGCATCTCATGCGTGATGTACGGCTGGGTCAGAGATTCGATGGAATCTTCCACATTCAACTGACGGAGTTCTTCCACGGAATAGGGAAGTGCCGGCGAAAAACGCCCTTCAAGGCCCCAGACCTGAGATTGGGGTATTTCCCAAATACGGAAGAAACCTAATATGTGATCGATGCGGTAGGCGTCAAAATAAGCGGCCATCTGCGTCAGACGCTTTTTCCACCAGGAGAATCCGTCTTTTTCCATTTTCAGCCAGTGGTACGTCGGAAATCCCCAATTCTGACCGGCAATCGAGAAATCATCCGGTGGAGCGCCGGCGCAGACTTCTCCGTGGAACAGTTCCGGAAACACCCAGGCATCCACGCTGTCGGGACTGATGCCGATAGGAATATCTCCTTTCAACACGACTCCGGCCTTCAAAGCCTCCTGATGAGCGGCCCGCAGCTGACGGTCGGCATGGAACTGAAGATAGAAATAGAGGGCTATTTTGGAATAATCTTTATAATCGGGCCGGCACATCCGTTCCATAATCCCGGCATCGTAGATGGAATGCGAAGGCCAATGACGGAAATCGGGACTGCCAAAACGGTCACGCAGGTAACAGAACACCGCATAGGGCTTCAGCCAGAAAGCATTCTTGACGAAATAGCTCTGATATTCCACGCTGGAGAAAAGCGCCTCGTGGTCATGTTTGTACAAATAGTTGAAATAACGGACTTTGAGTGCGGCAACTTGCTCATAATCGGCTATGTCGAGCGCATTCAGCCGGTTCTGTCCGGCACGGTATCGCTTGAGCATGGTGGGGGAAAGGTCGCCCATATCCTCCACGTTGAGGAAAATGGGATTGAGCGCAAACACCGACAAGGCATTATAGGGATAGGAATCCCGACGGTTGTGATATAGCGTGGTGTCGTTGACAGGCAAAGTCTGAAGAATTTTCATGCCGCATTGAGAGGCCCAACGGGCAGCCGCCGCCAAATCGCGGAATTCACCGATACCGAAACTCCGGCGGCTGCGCAGCGAGAAGAGGGGCAGAACCAGTCCGGCGGCTTTCCAGGGAGCCCGGCTGCTCCGGAACGGAAAATCCTGAATCAGACAGGAAACGGGATTCCCACAGCGGCGCGGTGAATGGAAATGCCGGTTTCCGTCTTTTTCCAAATCAAGGATTTTAATCAAGTAATCATTGGAACAGCGTGAACAGCGTTCTTTTTTATACACCGCATACTTGTATTCCAAATCGCAGGCGTCTTCTTCCAGAAAAATCTCTCCTTTCCAATAAGGATACTCACTGCCGTCGAGACGAAGCATTTCATCGGGCGACCATTGACCCAATTGGGGATGATTGCCCATTACGGCCAAACCGTATCCTTTTTCCACACAGGGCAGGGAAAGGCAAAACTGAATCCGCAGACCCGGATTATCCGGCCGTGAAGAAGCGGTCAAAGGCTCCGGCGGTGTTTCTCTGGCAAAGAAATGCTCCTTGAAAACCCCGCTGTCAAATACTCGTGTCGGGGTATCCGTCCGCCAAAAATCATAAATATGCCAAGTTCCCTGTCTGTCAGACAGATGGAGCTGACGGTCAGGACCGGCCTCGAAATGAAATTGTCCTTCCCGGTCGCGAAGGGCATAGCGATAAGAAAAACTGCTGTCAAAGTCCGAAAGTTCCACTTCAGCCGACCATTGGTCGCCGTTTTGACAGGAAAACTCAATCGGATGTTTTTCATCTCCCAAAGTGTTGGTTGTGGAACACCCTGTCATACAGATTGTTTCTCCCCATTGGGCGAGATAAGGCAAATGAAAGTAAAGTATCATAACGTATAGTGTTAGGACTGCAAAAGTAAGAAGCAGTTTTGAATTATTTCCGTATCCATTCCGGACGGTTGCTGCAAACTCTATGGAACTCATTCCAAAAAGTGTGTCAAGATACCGAAAAACCGTTGGGAATAATGTATATTTGTTGCCATATAACATTGAAAATCAAGTTCCGTGATTTCTATGGTGTTACGATACGTTGTCACTCAAAACCGTCTCAAAATGACAATAAATCAAAATGACAATAAAAAAGATAATATTTCTAATAGCTTCCTTTTTCGCTTTGCTTTCCTGCGATGAACTCAACAGACGTGAATCACCGGCTGACACCATTTCCGGTTATGCTCAGAAAGGATATCTGGTAGAGGGTTCTCAGGTCACGGCAACGGCATACGGCAGCAATATGACATTGACAGGAGATACATTTCCTGCCACCATATCCGGATCTCTCGGTGCGTTTTCAATCAACGTTGAAAATGCCCATGCGGAATATTTTGAGCTGAAGGCTGAAGGGCGTTATTTTGACGAGGTCACAGGAAGTATTACAGATTCCGCTATCTGCCTTGCGGCATTCGTGTCATCTTACGAATCAAAAGCGAACCTGAACTTGTTCACGACCATCACGAAAGACAGGATTATGAAACTTGTGTCGTCAGGAATGAGTTACGGAAAAGCGAAGACTCAGGCACAGGTGGAGTTCCTCAAAACAGTCAATCTCGTAGGTGCGGACGTCGATTTTGATAAACTCGATTTGACAGGTGGTTCCGATGCCGATGCGATGCTGTTGCTGACGACATGCGCCATTCAGAATGGAAGAAGTGCTGGCGAACTGACCGTTATTCTCCAGAAAGTCGCTGCTGAGTTTAAAGAAGAAGGCACTATTTCAGAAAAGACCGCCAAGGATATTTTCCAACCGGGATCGGATCTGGATTTTGAAAAAGTATTTGAGAATCTGAAGAATTACTATGATGAAAACGGACTCCCAACAAACAACTTACCATCCTATTGGAAGTATTTCTATCTCGATGAGAATGCCATCATGGCGATAATCTCCATCGAAGGATTCAAAGGAAATCTGGTATCGGAATCTCCTGAGGCAGTCAGCGGCACCTTCAAGATAGTTTCATTAGAGCCATTCACGGTTTCAACGGATGTCGATTGGATCACTTTTGAGAAACGGGAACTTGAAAAAGAAGTTTATGAAGTGAAGGTCCATCTGGCAGAGAACAGGACGTATGAGCGTCGCATCGGTCATCTGATATTCTGTGACAGCAAATCTAAAGAAATTATACGAAGGGAATTCAGTCAAGGTCAGGCTTTTCCCAATATTGATCCCAAGATCAGCCTCAAAGGAAAGGGAACTTTTGAAGAGCCGTTCCTCATTGAATGCCTTGATGATTTACTGTATATGAGGGACGTATATAACAGGACAAGCGACAGATTCATCACATCACGAACCGACAGTTCCAAAGTGAAAGCATCAGGGGCGTGTTTCAAACTGATATCGGATATAGACTTGAGTCCTGTTTGCGGTCCGGATAAAGGTGACTGGATACCCATAGGCGAATGTAAGAGCAACTTTCTGTTATCCGGTTTCGACGGAAAACTCATCGGCTCCAAACAAGACAGGGAAGGCTTTACTGTGTCGGACTCGCCCGAGTGCACCATCCGTGGG
>JAZRWU010000054.1:0-2353 GCA_045599885.1 Bacteroidales bacterium
GCTATCTGGGGCGTTTTCATTTGGCGTGAATTCAAGGGCGCGCCCAAGGGCGTCGGCAAGATGTTGACCGCGATGTTCGCGTGTTTTGTCGTCGGTTTGGCTCTGATTATTTTAACGAAACTTGTCGCCGGTTCCGTAGAAGAGCCCTGCGAAGCAGCGCAAGTTCAATCGGATGCGGGGAGCGTCGACGGAGTCGAAACGACCGAAGTTCCTGCAATCGAGGAACCAGCAGTCGAGGAATCTGCCGCTGACGTTCCTGCCGTCGACGAACTCGTTGTCGAAGTTCCAGCGGTCGAGGAACCCGCCGCTGAAGTTCTGACGGACGAAACTCAAACCAAGGAGGATTAAGCTATGAATAACGAAAGAAAAGAAGTTCTGGTCAGCCCGGTGAGCCGCAAGAATCCGGTCATCGTGCTGGTTCTGGGTATCTGCTCCGCTTTGGCAGTCACCGCCCAGATGAAGCCTGCGCTGGTCATGGGTATCTCCGTTACCGTAGTCGTGGCTTTCGCCAATGTGATTATCTCGCTTTTGCGTAATACGATTCCCTCTCGTATCCGTATCATTGTGCAACTGGTGGTCTGCGCCGCATTGGTCATCATCGTCGAGCAGATTCTGAAAGCCTATGCCTACGAGGTCTGGGGACAACTCTCCGTCTATATCGGATTGATTATCACCAACTGTATACTGATGGGCCGTCTGGAGGCTTTCGCTCTCGGCAACGGCCCCTGGGATTCCTTCCTTGACGGTGTCGGTAACGGTCTGGGCTATACGGCCATTCTGGTCATCGTGGCCTTCTTCCGTGAATTGCTCGGTTCTGGTAAATTGTTGGGTATGACCATTATTCCTCAATCATTCTACGATGCCGGCTATATGAACAACGGTCTGATGATCATGCCTCCGATGGCTCTGATTGTCGTCGGCTGCATCATCTGGGCACACCGCAGCATCCACAAGGATCTTCAGGAAAAATAAAAAGAAGTAAGCATTATGGAAGCATTGAATTTGTTTATCAAGTCGATTTTCATCGACAACATGATTTTTGCATACTTCTTGGGTATGTGTTCGTTCCTGGCTGTGTCCAAGACTGTCAAGACTTCGGTCGGTCTGGGTATCGCCGTCACTTTCGTGCTGCTCGTCACGGTTCCGGTCAACTACCTGCTCGACACTTTTGTGTTGCGCGAGGGCGCTCTGACCTGGCTGCTCGGTGACAAGGCCGCCGGTGTGGATTTGAGTTTCCTGAGCTTCATCCTGTTCATCGCCATCATCGCCTCGATGGTCCAAATCGTCGAAATGGTGGTGGAACGTTATGCTCCGGCCCTGTACGCCCAATTGGGTATTTTCCTTCCGCTGATTGCCGTCAACTGCGCCATTCTGGGTGCCTCCTTGTTCATGCAGCAGCGCAATTTCGCCAATGTCGGTCTGGCCACGGTTTATGGTCTTGGCTCCGGTATCGGCTGGATGCTGGCCATCGTCTCGCTGGCCGCAGTCCGCGAACATCTCAAGTATAACAAGATTCCCGCACCGCTCAAAGGATTGGGTATCACCTTCATCCTGGTCGGTCTGATGGCTATGGCCTTCATGGGATTCTCGGGTATTAAACTTTAAGGAGGAAAAGCACTATGGTATTATTGGAAGTTTCTTCTTTTATTGTATTGGCAAGTGTCATTATTTTCCTGGTAGTGACCTTGATTCTCGTCGGGCTCCTGCTTTTCGTCAAAGCCAAGGTGACTCCTTCGGGCAAAGTGAACATCGACATCAACAACGGTTCGCAGAAATTGGAGGTCGAAATGGGCAACAGCCTGCTTTCGAGCTTGAGCAACAACGGCGTCTTCCTTCCTTCCGCCTGTGGTGGCAAAGGCAGTTGCGGTATGTGCAAATGTCAGGTTTTCGAAGGCGCCGGCGAGATGTTGCCGACCGAGAAAGGTTTTTTCACCCGTCAGCAACAGCAGAACAACTGGCATCTCGGTTGCCAGGTCAAGGTGCGCGGCGACGTCAAAGTCAAAGTGCCCGAATCCGTTCTGGGTGTCAAGGAATGGGAATGCGAGGTCATCAGCAACAAGAACGTCGCCACCTTCATCAAGGAATTCATCGTGGCTCTGCCCAAGGGCGAACACATGAATTTTGAGCCGGGTTCCTATGCTCAAATCAAGATTCCGGCCTATTCGATGGATTATGACAAGGATATTGACAAGTCGCTCATCGGTGACGAATACCTGCCTGCATGGGAAAAATTCGGTCTGTTTGGTTTGAAGTGCACCAACACGGTTCCTACTGTCCGTGCCTATTCCATGGCCAACTATCCCGCTGAAGGTGACCGCATCATGCTGACCGTCCGTATCGCCACTCCTCCGTT
>JAZRWU010000055.1:0-3150 GCA_045599885.1 Bacteroidales bacterium
GGTGTATTCCAATTGGAAGCGTTCCGGCAGGTTGTAATCGACTTGGATGGTACCCAACTGCCAACGGCGTCCGATAGCGTCCTTGACCATGAAATCGAGCTTCGGCCCATAGAAAGCCGCCTCGCCATATTCGACATGGGCTTTCAGACCTTTTTCCTGACAGGCTTCGACGATGGCCTGCTCGGCTTTGGCCCAAACTTCGTCGCTGCCGACATACTTTTCGTGGTCGTTGGGGTCACGTAGCGAGATCTGCGCCTCGAAATTGTCAAAATTCAGGGCTTTGAAAATAATCTCGATGATTTCCATCACACGGAGGAACTCGTCCTTGACCTGATCGGGACGGCAGAAGATATGTGCGTCGTCCTGAGTGAAACTGCGCACACGGGTCAGACCGTGCAGCTCACCGCTCTGCTCGTAACGGTAAACGGTACCGAACTCGGCCAGACGCAGAGGCAGATCCTTATACGAACGGGGCTGCCATTTGTAAATCATACAATGGTGGGGGCAGTTCATCGGTTTAAGCAGATAGACCTCACCTTCCTCGGGAGTCGTGATAGGCTGGAAACTGTCCTTGCCGTAATGGTCCCAGTGACCGGAAGTGACGTATAACTGCTTGTTTCCGATATGCGGAGTCATCACCTGCTGATAGCCGTAGTGCTTCTGGATGCGTTTGAGGAAATCCTCGAGGCGCAGACGCAGGGCCGTTCCCTTCGGCAGCCACATAGGCAGACCTTTGCCGACGGTCTCGGAGAACATGAACAGTTCCATTTCCTTGCCGATTTTACGGTGGTCACGTTTTTTGGCTTCCTCGAGCAGGGTCAGATATTCGTCAAGCATCGCTTTCTTGGGGAAAGAAATACCGTAGATTCGGGTCATCTGCTTGCGCTTCTCGTCACCGCGCCAGTAAGCACCGGCAATGGAGGTCAGCTTGATGGCTTTGATGGGTGTGGTGTCCATCAGATGAGGACCGCGGCAGAGATCGGTGAAATCACCTTGGGTATAGGTGGTGATATGACCGTCTTCCAAATCCGTAATCAGCTCAACCTTATAGTTTTCGCCACGGTTCTTGAAGTAATCGAGCGCGTCCTGTTTGCTGATGTCCCGACGTACCATGGCCGATTTCTTCAGCAGCAGCTCGGACATTTTCTTCTCGACTGCCTCCAGGTCGCTTTCTCTGAGGACGGTGTCGCCCAGATCCACATCGTAATAGAAACCGTTCTCGATGGCGGGACCGATACCGAACTGGATGCCCGGATACAAAGCCTGAAGGGCTTCGGCCAGCAAGTGGGATGTGGTATGCCAAAAAGCATGTTTGCCTTCCGCATCGTCCCATTTCAGCAGCTGTAGTCGGACATCGCGGTCAATGGGGAGCGACAAATCACAGGTTTCGCCATCAATGCTGGCGGCCAGACAATCTTTGGCCAAGCGCGGACTGATGCTCTCGGCTATCTGATAAGCGGTAGTGCCGTTTTCGTAAGAGCGGACCGAACCGTCGGGAAATGTTACTTGAATCATATTCTGTTATTTTAAGTGCGCAAAGATACAGATTATTTAATAATGTGACAATAGGCGTCCGCACTACAATCTTCCGGAAAAAGAAGTTTTTGGGAATGGTTTTGTCCGTCATGCGGATAACAGCAGTCCGTTTGAACGCAAAAACAGACGGAACTGGCCGGAAAAGGCTTCATAACAGCCCTTTGTTTCTTTCTGCGGTTTCATTCCGCTGACGGCAGATATCGGTCCATTTGGGAAGACGTCTGAGCGCCTGGTTGAGTTCGCGTATCACCTGTGGGACAGGTATATTCTGCGGGCACATCTCAGAGCAGGCACCGCATTGGCGGCAGTCTTGCGGACGTTGCCCCGCCGGCAGGAATTCCATCTGCATCGAGGCCGTCTGGGCACCTTCATCGCCGAAACGGATGTCGTTGGCCGCCGAAATGAAGGATGGGATGTCCAGATGCTGCGGACAAGCGTCACAACAATAGCGGCAGGACGTACAGGGAATGGAATTCTTCATTCTCTCAGCCATGGAGAGAAGCTGCTCCGCTTCTGAATCGCTGAGGGCGGCTCCCTGCCTTTGCGCGGCCGAATCGCCCTCCAGGGCCGTCTTGCCGTCTTTCGTGCTGAAAGTCTTCAGATTGTCATACATCTGGCTCGGATCGGACATTCCGCTCAATATCACAGTCACTTCGGGAATCCGGAGCAGCCAGCGCAAAGCCCAGGAGGCGTTTCCGTCGAAAGGACGTTGAGAACGGAGCCGGGCGGCATCCTCGGCATCCAAACGGCAGAGACGTCCGCCACGCAAGGGTTCCATCACCCAAATCGGAATATGGAACTCTCTCAGAATCTCCACTTTGGCTTTGGCATCCTGAAGTGTCCAATCCAAGTAGTTGAGCTGAATCTGGCAGAATTCAATCACATCGCCGTAGCGCTCCAGAAACGCTCTGAGATTGTCAGGCTTGGAGTGTGAGGAAATGCCCAAATGGCGGATACGGCCCGAACGCCGCTGTTCCACGAAATAATCCACGATTCCCCAACGCGGATCGCAATAGACATCGAAGGAATGCTCATAGACATTGTGGAGAAGATAGAAGTCGAAATAATCCACTCCGCAGCGTTGCAGTTGTTCTTCGAAAATGCGGGCCGGCTCATAGACTTTCTGTATCTGGTGACCGGGATACTTGTCTGCGAGATAATAACTGTCACGGGGATACTTGGAAAGCAATTCACCCGCCAGTTTCTCACTCATGCCGCCATGATAGGGATAGGCCGTATCGTAATAATTGACACCCTGCCGCATGGCGATATGAACCATCTCCTCGGTCTTCTCGCGATCGACAGAGCCGTCCTCCAGGCATGGGAGACGCATCATCCCAAAACCGAGACAGGAAAGTTTTTCTCCTTTGAAATCGTTGTATATCATATTGTTACAATAAATATCAGCACTTATTGTCCATGCAGCATCTCCTGCAACATCCGATAGGCCGCTTCCGTGTCGGGAATATCCTGACAGAGCATGGAGCGTTTGCCCTGAATCTCGCGCAGACGGATCTGACGGAAGTGTTCCTGAACATAGTTGAGAATCCTGCCGAACACGTCTGACTGGTAAAACGGCGACTGGAGACGGCTGACGAAATAACAGCTCATCCG
>JAZRWU010000056.1:0-22589 GCA_045599885.1 Bacteroidales bacterium
CCGATGACGAATAGCGGGCTATTCGAAGAGGAAAAGGGGAAAAAGACGCCGGGAAGACAGGAAAAGCGCATCGAAATGAGTTTGAATAGCTTAATAATATTTTCATTGGAAGAAATTTAAACAACTTCTAAACAAGTTCTTACTATCTTAGCGAAAATTTTGCTGACATTACAATCCGTCAGCATCACACTATCTCTATGAAAAAGAATCTGTTATTCCTTTTGGCAGCCTTGATGCTCTGTGTGCTGCCAACGGACGCCCAACGCCGCGGACGTATGACCTACGGCATCCACGATTTGGATTCTATCCGTTGGAGAGACAACTGCATACTCCCCGACCCCGTTTCCAAAACCTATTATTTTGTCGGACCCGCCGGACGCAGCGTGATGTGCTACAAAAGCAAAGATCTCAAACATTGGGAAGGCCCGAACATCATTTTCACCGTACCGGAGGGTTTCTGGGGCGAGACACCCATCAACAGCATCTGGGCCCCTGAACTCCATTACTACAACGGAAAATACTATATTTTCTGCACGTTCGACACCAGCGAGAAACTGGGCGAGCAATGGCGCAACTGGGAAAAGAACGGCCGGGTCAGACGGGGTTCACAGATACTCGTGTCCGATTCGCCCGAAGGACCGTTCAAGCCCTTCGCTCCCCACTCCACCATGCCCGTTGACATGATGACCATAGACGGAACGCTCTGGGTGGAAGACGGAATCCCCTACATGGTATATTGCCACGAATGGGTGCAGGTGACCGACGGAGCTGTCGGATATGTGCGCCTCAAACCCGACTTGTCCGATATCGACGGCGTGCCGGTCAATCTGTTCAGGGCCAGCTATGTCAACCACAGCTGGGGCAAGCCGATTCCCGCCAACGGCCGCGGCTATGTAACCGACGGGCCCTATCTATATAAAGGTAAAACCGGAAAACTCTATATGGTCTGGACCACCAACAATTCCTGCGGCATCGCCATTTCCGACTCAGGAAAAATTGCCGGTCCCTGGCGCCAGCAAGACACGCCCCTCTATGTCAACGGCGGCCACGCCATGATATTCACCAGCTTCGAAGGCCAACTCAAACTGGTGCTCCATGCTCCGTACTGGGGTGACACTCATCCCAAAATCTTCGACTTGGAAGATACCGGTGAGACCTTGAGGATTATCGGTGGAAAATAAAAGGGAACATCAGATACCCATACCACTCTTTGGCAGCCGGATTGACTCCGAACGTGGCGGATAGGGGGAAGTTCCACCTTTTGCCCAATGAGAGAGTGTATTGAGCCGACAGATGGAGTTCCGTGACTTGAAAACCTTCCAAATCAGGATACAGATATTCCATATAAGGAGTATTCCACGGCATGGCACCTAAATGGGCATTCATTTGAACAGGGCCCAGCCGGAAATAATAATCGCCTTCCACATACGAAGTATAGGACTGATGGACTTTATTTTCCGTATCCAACCAGGCGTCTGCACCACCGAAGAGCATGGTGCTCCAACTCAAATATAAGGGCATCTGCTTCAAAGGATGGTATCTCAAGGTGAAATCGAAAGCGTGATAGGTAGGAGAATTCCCTTGATAGGAACTCTCAATATAGTCACAAACCGTCAGACTCAAGTCTTTATACGACACGGAAGCGTATGGATAAACCCTGGTGACGGGATGGTCCAGGAAACTGCCTGTCAGGCTTTCCTTATAGACTTCGACGGCCAAGGTTCCCAAATGAGCATCGATACCCTTTCCGGATGTATAGCCTATATCAAAGGTCGGGCTTACACAAAGGCAACCCAATTCATAGCCACGCCACACATAATTGCTCAAACCAGCCAATGAGGCCTCCATGCGCCATGTGCCGGAAGGTTCTCCGGATGAAGCTGCGTTTCTGTTTTCCTCTGCCCGGATTCCGGTTGGGAAAAAAGCAGACAGACCAAGGAAAAGAACCGGCAACAGGCACTTTTTCCCCCATGATTTCACAAGCCGTACAGTCGCTGTCCGTTTCAGTGGATTCACCATTTGGAAATAGCTTCTCAGGTAATCAAAACAGGTTCTCAAAATTCTGCGTAAATATACAGAATAAGCATCATGATTCTCAAAAAAAATAATCTATCTTCGCATGCTGTTTGACCTGTTTTGAGTTTGCGTTTCATTCTGAAAAAGAATGGGCACTCTTGAATAGCCTTATGACAAAGAATTCTGGATTTAAAGCGTTTGCCAATCTGGCATTTTGGGTAATCATCATCGGCGGATCCGTATTGACCCTCGGCATCGGGACAAGCCTGCATCTGGCACGCAAGGAAGTCTTGCGCTGGACACACCTTCAGGCAGAGCTGATGGCCACCTATATCCAGAGTTTTGTGGACGAGCAGTTACAAAGAGTGGAAGATCTCACATTCACTTTTGCCATCGATTTACTCGATAAGGGCGCACCCGCCACCGAAGAGGAGATGTATCAAAAGATGGAGCATTTTCTCAACACCAACCGACACATCTGCGGCATAGCCATCGGCTGGGAGTCTTCCGTCGGATTTGACAATCCGGGACCTTATGGTGTTGCCAACTATGTCACCAATGTCAGCGGAGAGAATGTGCGCCTGCAACTGGGTGAAGTCCACGATTTTCATCAAAAGGAATGGTACCATGAATGTGCCCGGCAGAAAAAGCCCTATTGGAGCCGGCCCTACCGTGAAACCAGTTGTCAAAAAGTGGTGACCAGTTTCTGCATTCCTCTGTATGACAAAAACGGACAATTGACTGGTGTGCTGGACTTCGATATCGACACCGAGGCGTTCCGCATCAAATGCCGCGAAATGATCAAATATCAGGATGTGGATCTGTCATTGGTTGACCGCGACTACCGTTTTATTTCCAATAGCGACACCTCGCTGCTGCTCCATCACGCAACCGAAGTCAGTAGAATCGCCACTATGGCCGAGAACGGAAAAATCATGGCGCAATTGGAGCAAGGAATGTTCTGCAACATAAAATCGCCGGGAAGAGACGGCGATGACAGCTATTTTTTCCTGACACCCATTCCCCGTAATGGCTGGACCATTTCCATTGAATATCCCGAAAAGGTCGTATTGGGTTCCGTCAAGGACATGAGAAGGCGGACATCCCTCATTTCCATCGCCAGCATTCTGATTATGATTCTGTGTTTCAGCTGGTTGTTCCACGCTCTGAAAAAGACCGCCTTATCCAAAGCCCATATCGAAAGCGAACTCGGAATCGCTTCCAACATCCAGAAAGGAATGCTGCGGGAATCCAAGCCTGTTTTCCATGAGGATGAAGGCATTGACCTTTATGCATACCTGAAACCCGCCCGCAATGTCGGAGGTGACTTGTTCGATTATTGTATCCGCGACCGAAAACTGTTTTTCTGTATTGGCGATGTGTCTGGCAAAGGCGTTCCTGCCGCTTTGTTCATGGCGGAAGTCCTTGCCTTGTTCCGAGACGAGATTTCCCACACAGAAGATCCGGCTGAAATAGCCATTTCCATGAATTCGACCTTAGCCGAAGGCAACGAACAGTATATGTTCTGCACTATGTTTCTCGGAGTATTCGACTTGGATTCCGGGCATTTGGAATTCTGTAACGCCGGACACAATCACCCTGTTCTCCACAGTCAAAAAGAAGTGTGTTGCCATTTTGTGGATAACGAAACACAATTCCCATTGGGACTGTTCAAATCGAACACATATCACAAGAGCAGTCTCACCCTGGAGAACGGTGATGGGATTTTCCTATACACCGATGGAGTGACGGAGGCGGAGAATGCTTTGAAGAATCAGTTCGGCACGGATCTTCTGCTCCGGATTTTGAAAGATTATTTCCAAGACAAAAACAGGACGGTCATCTCATCTCAGGATATTGTTCAGAAGGTATTGGACGAAGTCAAAACTCATGCCGGCCATTACGAACAAAGCGATGACATTACCGTATTGGATATTGAATACAAACAGACAAACAAAATATACGCATCATGAACAAAAGCATTCAGATTGAAGATTCCAAACTCACTTGTATTCTTCAAGGGAGATTGGACACCGCCGCTTCCCAAACGTTTTCACAAGAATCGTTGCCGCTGCTGCTCGACAATATAGACAAGAAAATCATCATCGACTGCACAAAACTCGACTTTATCTCCTCCTCCGGACTCAGAATACTGCTTGCGTTGTGCAAAGCCAGTCAAGCCAAAGGCAAAATCATCACAATAAAGAATATCAAAGCCGAATTGATGGAAGTTTTGCGCATGACGAATATGGACACCATTTTCCATTTCGAATAAGAACCTATTCCGCCTCAAGGACCATCGTGGCTCCCTGCAGGAAATTCGAGCTGAAACTCACTTGTATCTTTCCCTGACCCGAAGCACTGACATAGGCCAAAAGTCTGCCATGATATACACGGCGGGCATTCAGACCATAATCTGTCATGTCGGTGTTGTCGCTCGCTTCGAGGCCCAGCAGACGTCCGGGGCCTTCGATACGGCATTGAATCATATTGTCAGCTTGAGGCACTGGATTTCCATCCACATCCACAATCTCCACCAGGAGATGACTTACCTCACGCGAAGAAGCGAGCCTGCTTTTGTCGGCGGATACGCGGATGGCATAGGGCTGTCGGGATGTCACCAGCTGATCTGAGGCCAATATCTGCCCTTCCGAATCCAAAGCCTCCGCCTTGAGAGTTCCTGCCGAATAGGGAATTTCCCAAGCGATATACCCCTGCTCATCGTCAAAGGATTTGAGCTCTCCGACTTCTTTACCGTTCAACATCAGACGGGCGAAGGGAGCGTTGGTATAACAAACCACACGGACCTGTTGTCCTTCCGGATAATTCCACAAAGTCTCCGCATTGCGGCCGGTACCGAGAAAACATACCGGAGACTCGCACCACATGGCAGCACGGGCCCGTCCCGCCGGTTTGACGAAACTGCCGAAATCGAGCATTCCACTGTAAAAACCGCGCGATGGCCAAGCCCGCGATTCACCCAAATAATCACATCCCGTCCAGATAAACTGACCGAAAATATGCTCATTGTCACGTACGGCTTTCCAATCCGCATAGCCGGTGCGGTTTTCGGAACCATAAATGATACGCTCGGGATACTTCTCGTGATCCTTCTGATAGCGCGATTCGGTATAGTTGTAGCCCACCACATCGACGGCTTCGGGATAGCCGGTTTCGTTGGACATCACGACGCCAGCCAAAGCGCCTGTCACGGGACGGGAGGTGTCGTATTGACGGACGCAATCAGCCAAACGCTTGGCTATCATTCCAATACGCATAGCATCGGGGGCCTCGGGTTTATATCCTCCGCTGATAGGTTGCGTGAAATCCATGCCGTCACCATCGAGAATCGGATGAGAATATGGGTCGTTGGGATAATCCACTTCGTTGCCGATGCTCCAAAGAAATATGCAGGGATGATTGCGGTCACGACGGACCATGTCACCGAGATCGCGCTCACTCCATTCCTCAAAAAAGTCAAAGGTTCCCTGATGTCCCGGCGTGCCGACGTTCCAACCTTTGAGCCATTTGTTCTTCGGAAATTCCCATTCATCGAAGGCTTCATCCATCACCAGAAGACCCAGACTGTCGCAAAGGTCATAGAAGGTCGGAGACTGAGGATTGTGGCTGGTACGGATGGCATTCGTTCCTATTTGCTTGAGATTGACCAAGCGGCGGGCTATCACATCCTTGGGCACGGCCGCCCCCAATACACCGGCATCGTGATGCAGACAGACTCCTTTGACTTTGATCCAACGGCCATTGAGGGCGAAACCACGATTGGCGTCAAACTGCAGACTGCGGATACCCACCGGTATGACCGCACGGTCCAACACCGTACCATCCCGTTTCATAAGTGTCATTTCAAGACGATATAGATAAGGATGGTCGATGTCCCAAAGTTGCGGGCGGAAGACGTTGAAGACGGTCTGTTGTGAGGTCTTCGCCTGATTGACCATCTTGGCCACGTTCCTGCCATCCCTGTCCATCAAAGCCACCGAAAAACGGCAGGAGGCGTCCAAGGGGCCTTCGATTTCAGAATGAATCTTCAGGGTAGCGGTACGGGAGGTGATTCTCTCGGTTTCGTAGGTGATGCCCCATTGAGCAAAATGCGTCCGGGCAGAAGTCACCAGCCAGACATCGCGGTAGATGCCGGAGCCCGTGTAAAAGCGGGAGTCGGCCGACATACTATGATCGACTCTGACAGCCAATACATTATCTCCCTCACGATTCAAATAAGGAGTCATATCATAAAGGAAGGAGACATAGCCGTTGGGACGTTCCCCCAGCAAATGTCCGTTGAGATAGACTGCACTGCGGCAATAGACCCCTTCAAAATAAATGTATGCCTTTTCATCCGTCAGGTCACGACCGTCAAAATGCTTTCGGTACCAGCCGATGCCACCGGGAAGATAACCCATACAGCTGGCTTGGTCGGGCGAAAGATGAGCCTCCACCGACCAATCGTGAGGAAGAAGGACAGTACGCCAACGGGCATCGTTGAAGTCGGATTCGGATGCGCCGGGCACCTCTCCCAACTGGAATTTCCAATCATCATTGAACCATTCGGCCTCACCGAAACATACTTGAGCCTCTGCCGAAAGCGCCCAACCGAAAACAAGAATCAGTGTCCAAAGAATCCGCTTCATCATATACATTTTACAGGGTTATCTTTTATTTGCCATCACTCATAGACCGTCTCATATCGCGGGACGGCTGATTTCTGCAAAAATACTCTTTTTCATTCATAAGAACCTGTTAAATTTGTTTCGAGATTATTTGAAGGCTGTTTTTGAGAACGGTTTTGTCTATCGTTTTGCGTAAAATAGCGGGCTATATTTAAGCAAAAGGATGGGCGAAACAGGCCAAAAAGAGCCCCAAAAAAACCGAAAACACCATAAATTATTGTTGTTGTAAAAAATTTAAACAGCTTCTAAATACCCATCTCTTTTTTTTTGAACCGGAAGACGATGGCAATCAGAAATCGAAACCGGCTGAGAGATAGAAGCCTAAATCATGGTCGAGGCTGGACCAATTGACCAGGAACCTGACAGGGCCGGCAATGGTGTTATATCCCAGCTGAACGCCAAAACCATATAATGTCCGGCTGGAATCGGACAATAAGGCGTCCAAGTCCGCAGCGGTATTGACTCCGCCCACCAATGCCGACAGATAGAAATTCCGCAATGGATTCAGACGGAATTCCACATTGGCGGCCAACAGCTGATTATCAGTAAAAAGCATACGGTTGAATCCCACAAACGGAACCTGCTGCTCCAGATACCGGCCCGGCATCATACCACCGACCGCATTGCGCATGAACAGCAAAGGCTGATCCGATAAAATGGAACGGCCGTGCATATCCACCACCAAAGCCGTTTTAGGAGAATTGCCCGAAAAAGCGCGGTAATAATCGAGCGAGACAATAGGCTCAGTCAAATCGAAGGAATGAAGCGTGTTGGCCAAATCCCATGACTGAGGCAATTCGAGCATCCATTCTGCCCGGGCTCCGAATTTTTTACCCGATGTCGGATAATAACGGTCATCAAAAGTACAGATATCAGCGCTCACAAAAACAGAGAACACGTCGCCTTTCATCAGAAGATTATCGGCCGCGTTGATGTCGGAGAGCAAGGATGCCGTTCCGAAACAACGGTTCAGAAGTCCGGTTTTCAAAGCCATGAATGTCAAAGTGCTGTTGGAAAGATAGAGCGATTCCGTATGACCGGCATACCGGATACTGTTCAAATGGCTTCCGTCTCCCTGAAGGAACTCATAATTGTGACTGAAACCCTTCACTTCCAGATTCAAAGAAGGAAGAGCGCGCAAATCGAGAGACAGCAGGGATTTGAGATAGAAATTCTGACTGACGCGCGATTCCAAATCCAGTTTCAGTCCCCGCAATCTGTTGGTATTCAGTCCTAAATCTATCAGAAACGATGCTCCATCCTGCGTATCCGCCCGAAAACCGAGCCCAAGCTGATGGACAGGCTTTCGGACACTTTCAAAGACAAGACGATAGGGTTCCGAATCGCCATACAGCGAATAGGAAGAGGTTTCGAACGCATTGGTGGACTGAATACCGCATAAGGCCCGGTCGAGATCGTATTTACTCACCTCTGTTTTCTTGGAAAGACCGGTCTTGCGCATCAACAATCTGGATTCGTGTCGGCTCAATCCCTCAAATTCTATGGATGACAGACTGACATTTTCTTCGGACAGATTGATGGCCGGACCGGCGGTACGTGTCAAAGAGGCGGAGGGCATCTGTGCCTTGATGGCGGCCAACTCCTCTTCGTGGACTCGGGCGGCCTCGTACCCTCTTGAAATGATGTCGGCAATGGCAATGGGATTGAAACTCAACATTCCATACTCCTCAAGATGCGGTTTGATCAGCACATCCGTGTTTTGGATGTTGACACAATAGGCATCGTGGCCACCCATATCGACGAGACGGAAAAGGACACCGCCCACATTATCCACATCCACCTGTCCGTTGGCCGAAGACGACAGCTCCACCCCAATCACATAATCGGCTCCCATCGCGCGGGCCAGATCCACCGGGAAATTGTTGCGGGTGCCACCATCCACCAACACATATCCTTCTGAGCGGATCGGTGCGAACATTCCGGGAATCGCCGCCGTCGAACGCATCGCGTCCCGGACATTGCCGCTGGTCCAATATTTCGCCTCACAACTGATCAGATCGGCTGCCACCGGGAAAAAAGGAGTCGGCAAGTCGGCAAAAGCGAGACTGTCGTGATATCCCACACTGAGACTGCTCAACAGACTGTTGAGATTGAAGCCCTGCACATAGCCCGAAGGAAGAGAACTGGCCAAAGAATTGACCCCGGCCTGAGTACTGATATCGCCGCCGGCACCCAGATCCAAGGCTCCGTTTTTGGCTGCCAATGCCTCCTTATACGCCACATTGGGATTGTCCTCCAACGATGCATAATGAAAAGGCACCGTCAACAGGAAACGGGCTTTGCGCTGTTTGACTCCGTAAGGAATAAAAGCATCGGGCACATAATCCGAGAGCGTCACATCCCAGTCTTGCGTCCTCATAAGGGAGTCCAAGTCGGCGGCAGAATAGCCCAAGGCATACAGGCCTCCCACCAAACCGCCCATACTGGTTCCGCAAATCATATCGATGGGGATATCCAGTTCTTCCAGAAAATGCAGTACTCCCACATGGGCAGAGCCTCGCGCACCACCGCCGCTGAGCACCAGAGCCACCGTCGGGCGATGCTGGGTTTCGCGTATCAGATCCATTCTCGCACGCATTCTACGGATAGCCAGAGAATCCGCCACAGGATCCACGCTGGCCGATGCGAGATGATTGGGATAATTCTGGGCGAAAAGTCCGAATACCGTCATCCACATCAGCCAAAACGGCAGAATACGCATTATGGATTTATGAAAACGCATGGTTCAGCAGTTGTTTGAATCCGTTCTGTCAGGCAGGCAGCGGTCAGCCGCGCAACAGCTTTCCGACCAAGGTGGAAATCGTCCTGCCTTCGGCCAGACCGGCAAGCTTTTTCATGGCCACGCCCATCACTTTGCCCATATCGGCCGGTGACGATGCGCCCACTTCCGCGATAATATCCTTGAGACGGGCTTCGACTTCCCCGTCGGAAAGTTTCTTGGGAAGATATGTGTCAAAAACGGCAGCCTCGCCCAACACATTAGCCACCAGATCCTGACGGCCGGCGGCGGCGAACTGTTCTGCGGCGTCCTTGCGTTGCTTGCTGAGTTTCTGAATCAGTTTCAGGATATCCGCATCCTGAAGTTCCTTGCTGGCACCTTCGGCCGTCTTGGCAAGAAGGATTTCGGATTTGATGGCACGGACAGCGGTCAGACGGATCTCATCCTTGGCCTTCATCGCTTCCATAATGTCTTTTTGAATTTGATTCTCCAGTGTCATAATCGTAATTATTGATAAACAACATTCATATTTGACTGCGAAGATAAGAAGTTGTTTTGAATATTATGATTATTTACAAATTCATTCCAAATCTCTTTGAAAAGAGAAATATTCTTTCTAATTTTATGATTTCATTTGAAATCATTGTACTCGCATGGCATTTAGCAGCTGTTTAAATTTCTTACAACAAAAGTATTTCTATGGTGTTTTCGGTTTTTTTGAGGCTCTTTTTGGCCGGTTTCGCCCATCCTTTCGCTCAAACAGCCCGCTATTTTACGCAAAACGACAGACAAAACCGTTCGCAAAAACAGTTCTCAAAAAAACTCGAAACAAATTTAAACAGCTTCTTATGAAAAAATTATTGCTTTTGGCGGCTGCTTTCGTCTGCCTGTTTTCCGTTAAAGCCCAAAACAATCTCCAGACCTTCTACGATTTCAATCGGAAATGCATCACCACCACCCTTGAAGGGTTCCACACCGACAATTGGGGAAACACCTTTTTCTTCATCGATTACGATTACCAGCTGGACAAAGCCAACGGCACACTCGATTCGCCGAACAACACGTATTTCGAAATCGCCCGTTGCCTCAACTTCTGGCAGGATTCCAAACTTTCGGCCTTGAGTTTCCATGTGGAATATAACGGTGGATTCGGTATGTTTTACAGCGTGAACCACGCCATCCTGCTGGGTGCCGACTATTTTCTCCACAGCCGGGATTTCAGCCACACTCTCAATCTGAAAGTGCTCTACAAGAAATTCAGGAATCTCAACCAGCAACTTCCCATGCAGCTGACCGCCGTATGGGGTTGTCAGGATATTTTCAACGTCAAAGGCCTCCGTTTCTCCGGATTTGCCGACCTCTGGTGGGAGAGCCAATATGTATTCCTTACTGAGCCGCAGCTTTGGTATGCTTTCGGCGAACATTTCAATCTGGGCGGCGAGGTGGAACTTTCCTCCAATTTCGCCGGAACCGACGGTTTTGCCGTCCGCCCTTGTCTGGGTGCCAAATGGGTATTCTAACATTATAATATTGTATGACCAAGTTTCTTGAAAAGGCTTTCGGCTTCGATCCGAAAACGCAGACTGTCCGGACGGAAATCACCGCCGGTATCACCACTTTTCTCACGATGGCCTACATTCTGGCCGTCAATCCCTCCATTTTCAGCGCCCTCCCCGAAATGCCGGGTGGAGCCGTATTCACCGCCACCACGCTCGCTGCCCTCATCTCCACGATGATTATGGCCTTCCTCGCCAAGAAGCCCTTTGGTCTGGCGCCCGGCATGGGACTCAATGCATTCTTCGTCTATACGGTCTGCCTGACAATGGGTTACAGTTGGAAATTTGCTCTTACAGCCGTCTTTCTCGAAGGTGTGCTCTTCATAATACTTTCAGCTACCAGCGTCCGCACTTGGATACTTGACTCTATCCCCCTCAGCCTCAAGAACGCCATCAGCGCCGGTATCGGTCTGTTTATCGCCTTCATAGGCCTTCAGAATGCCGGGATTGTCGTCCCTTCCGACTCCACCATGCTGACTCTCGGAGATGTCCGTCACGGCGTCGCACTCCTGTCTGTTATCGGTCTGGTCATTTCCTGCACCTTGGTGATGATGCATATCCGCGGAGGTATCCTTATCGGCATTCTGGCCACCACAGTGGTCGGTGTGCTGATCAAAGACCCCGCCACCGGCACCGCCATCACCCAATTCCATGGAGTTGTTTCCACTCCGCAGAGTGTCAAACCTGTTTTCTGCCAATTTGAATGGGACAATGTCCTGACTTGGGATATGATCACCGTCGTGCTGACCTTTCTTTTCATCCATCTGTTCGATACGATGGGCTCGGTAAGCGGTGTCGCCCACAAAGCGGGATTCATCGACAAAGACGGCCATATCGACGGTATCAACCGCATTTTCCTGACGGATGCCATCGGCAGCGTAGTCGGTGCCTGCCTGGGTACCAACACGACGACCACCTATATGGAAAGCGCTGCCGGCGTCGGAGCCGGAGGACGCAGCGGCCTCACCGCTTTCTCCACAGCCATTTGCTTCGCTTTGGCCTTGTTCTTCTCCCCCCTGTTCCTGGCCATTCCCAGCGCCGCCACAGCCCCCTCGCTCATTATCGTAGGTATGATGATGATGCAACCCGTCGTCAGAATCGACTGGCTCAACTACCGTGAGTCCACCCCCGCTTTCCTGACCATGATACTGATTCCCCTGGCCTACTCCATTTCGGACGGTATCCTCATCGGATGTATCTCGTATGTGATTCTCTACTCGCTCGCCGGAAAGACCAAAGACATTTCTCCGACCATGTGGGTGCTTGCCATATTGTTCATATTAAGATATGTATTTATATAAGTAATTATCATGCGTAACTGTTTATTTATTCTTATGTCTGTATTTGCATTTTTGGGGTGTCATCCATCCAAGAACCCTGCCTATCCCGAAGACAAAGTGACCGCCAAAGACGGTACTGAAATCACTCTTTCGTTCTACACCCACGCTTCTATCGCCATGGAGGCCAAGGGGCGTCGGATTTACATTGATCCAGTCGGAGAGAATATCGATTGGGCCAGCCTGCCCAAAGCCGATTTGGTGTTGATCACCCACGACCATTACGACCATCTCGACAAAGAGACTGTCAAGACGCTCAACGGTACGGGTGAATATGTCCAAATGAAACCCGGTGATGAGTCCGAGCCTTTTGAAGGTATTCACATTCAGGCCGTTCCAGCTTACAACATTTCAGAGGGACAGCTTCAGTTCCACCCGAAAGAGCGCGGAGACGTCGGATATATCCTCAGCATCGGCGGTTCAAGAATCTATGTGGCCGGCGACACGGGAGACAACGAGGATGTATTGGCACTCAAGGACATCGACATTGCTTTCCTGCCCTGCAATCAACCCTATACGATGACCGTTGAGCAATGCGCCCACGTGGTTGAGAGCATCCGTCCGGCCATTTTCTACCCCTATCACTACGGCGGCACCGACATCCCCACCGACATCCAGGCACTCAAAGCAGCCGTTGAGGGCATCACCGACATCCGCATCCGACCGTTGGAGTAAAAAAGGTATTATCTGAACGTAGTAACTTGGAACCCGTGAAAAAATCTCATTTCCTAATCATCGTCCTGCTGACAAGCATCACATCAGCCTTGGCCATGCCCGTGAAGGTATCATCGGCTCAGGAATTGGTGGAAGCCGTCAACACCAATCCCAATGCGGAAATCAAACTTACCGACAACATCAACGTTTCCGCTTTCGGCACCATCGCCAAAACCTTCTCAGGCACTATCGATGGGCGCGACACGGTCAATGGCAGAGACACCATCTACACCATTTACAAGGACAAGAAGTATTCATTATCTTACGTCCCTCTTTTCGGAGAAATGAAGGATGCCAAAATCCGCAATCTGGTGGTTTCGGGATTCCGGGTTCAAAGTGATGATGACAACAACATGGGAGCGCTGGCTTATACAATGAATGGCTGCTCACTCGAAAACATCACCCTGTATCAGATATCGGTTTTCACCGATGAAGACTATGCGGGAAGCATCGCCGGGACAGCCACCAATTGTCATTTCAACAACATCAAATGTATGAGTTGCGATGTCACGACCGATGGCATCGGTGCCGGAGGACTGGTCGGCTGGTCGAAATCGTGTAAGTTCACCCAATGTATGTTCAACCAGAAAAGTTGGGTATTCTCCGACGGGACAGCCATCGTTCCCAACAGTGCTTATGCCGGAGGTATCAGCGGCCTGTCCGAAAACGATACTTTTGAATACTGCTACAATTTCGGCATCATCGGCGGCAATGACGATGCGGTGGCCGGCGTGACGGGCCACAGCACAGGCAGCACCTTTTCATATTGCGTGAATTCCGGCTGCGTTTTCCAGGTTGATGAGGAGACCTTCCATTCCAGTCTGGCTGAGATTCAGAAAGATGTGGAAAGCAAAATACGTGACAACCGGGTCATTTGGGTATCGGGGTTCAGCGCCGTCATGTTTGGATCGCCGGCCATCATCGCCGTTCCCTTCTGGATAACGACGAGTTTCCCGCCCCTGGCCGTCGCCACGGCTGCCGGTGTCGCCATTATTGGGACCGCCATGACCATCTACGGCCTTATGCAGATGCACGATGAACTGGCCGGCATCAGCGGAAGCGCCAACGGAGGTGCCTTCGACTGCTGTTACAATTACGGAACTTGCATGGCCCGCGATATGTACATCGGCGGCATCGTCGGTCTGGCCGAAAACGGGGTCAAAATCAACAACTGCCTGAATGCGGGACACGTTCAGGGTTCTTCCACTGTCGGAGGAATCGCCGGCCTGCTCAAAGCCTCGCAGATGACCAATTGTCTCAATGTCGGAAGCGTCAAAGCCGATTACGAGAACGAAGAGAAACGTGAATCCTGGAGTTATCTGTTCGTCACCGAATCGGGCGACAACAACAGCAGTTGGAACAACAATTACTTCAAATTCAGTTCATACGATCCCGTCAGCGGTGGCCGTGTCAAGGTCACCGAGAAGCAACTGGCATCGGGCGAAGTCGCCTGGTGGCTCAATCAGGGCCAGGAAAACGGTCCATGGCGGCAGAATATCGGCGAGGACCTGAATCCCGTCGTTGATCCGGAGCATCTGCCCGTCACGCACAACGACCTCGTCGCTCAAATCCGCATCAAATCGGCCAGAGAGCTGAAGGATTTTGCCCAAGCGGTCAACAATCGCAGCGACATCAATCAGACTTATGTCGTTTTTCTGGATGCCGACATCGACCTTGAGGGAGAAGGCAACTGGATACCCATCGGAACACAGGAAAAACCTTTCTATGGATTGTTTTTCGGCGGCGGGCACACCATCGACAACCTGCAGTGTCAGGTAAGCACCGCCAACATCGATGCCGGTCTGTTCGGCACCTTGGGCATGCGCAGCGAAATCCACGATGTCAATCTTGGAAGTCATTCCTCCATCAGCAGCATCAACAACGCCGCAGGTGGAATTGCCGGCTGTGTGAGAGTTCCCGACGGCAATATCGGAGCCGTCAGAATCAGCGGTTGCACCAATCAGGCCAGCGTGAGCGGAAAATACAATGTCGGCGGCATTTTAGGTGCGGTCTATTTCGACACAAAACTCCGGCTCAGCATCAGCGACTGCTGTAATGCAGGCGTCATCACCGCCACGGGGACCAACGGAGCCGTACCCACCGGCGAAAGCGCAGTCATTTGCGGATACAGCAAAAACAACGCCGTCATAAGCCGTTGCTGGAACGTCGGTCCATTGGTTAGCGGCACCAGCGCACCTGCTTACAAAACCGGATACTCTTTTGTCTATGGCGAGAATCCCCAACTGACGGACTGCTATGATTTCGAAGGATACATCACCGAAAAAAGCGCTCAGAAAGGAGTTGAGTCCTACTCTGCGATGGACTACGTTGACGGAACCCTTTGCTTCAATCTCAACGGCAAGACCAACGACACAAGACTCGGCCTGCGGTGGCAGCAGGAAATCGGCGAAGGCAGCTATCCTGTTTATACCGGATTCGGTTCGCAGGGCAAAGGAATCTATCTTTCCAATCGGACTTCAGACAAAACCGGCATGATTGTTCTTCCCTACGATGTCACATCAAGCGATTCGCTCTTTTTCTGCGTGCTCGACTCTGTCAAGTACCAAGGCGACGATTCTTTCGTGCAGTTCAAGCATGTCGATGTCCTGCCGGCCGGCACTCCGGCGCTTTTCCACTCCAATGTCAGTGATTTCGACTTCATCAGTACGGGAGGGAATTTCGACAACTCCCGGATTCATACGGTCGAAGTCCATGGAATGAGCATGTCCGGAACTTTCACAGACCTGACTGTCCATGCCGCCGACGCAGGTCCCCTGTACCGTTACGAAGCAGGATTATTGAAACAATCGGACGACAATCTTGACATCAAGGCTTTCGGCACGTATTTCACCAACCAGTCCTCAACCGACATTCCGACATTCTACGTCACTTTCATCAATTCACTTTCTGAACATGTGACTTCGGCGAAACCGGTCAAGGCATACGGTGAATTTGAGATTGACCGCATCTACGATATTCATGGAAGACAGATTACCGACTTTGTCCCCGGTGTCAACATCCTGAAGGCGAAAGACGGCCGCACTTCCAAAATCATCCTTCGAAAATAGACAACCAAATGATATGATGTATAAAAAATTGATTATAGGTCTGACGGCGCTTTTGCTGATTTTCGGGTGCTCTTCCAATACACCCCAGCCGTCGCAGTCGGTGAGACACATTATTTTGTGGACCTTGAACGATTCCATTCAAGATGGTGAAAGAGCACAACTCATCCAGGAGACCTGCACGGATTTCTATCGGCTGCAGTCTCTCATTCCTGGCATCATCAGCATGAAAGCGGTATATGAAGGACGACTTCCATCTTCCAACTGCGACTTCATGTTTGACATCGTGCTGGAAAGTGAGGAAGCGCTCAAGAACTTTTCCGAGCACCCCGAACATCTGAAGAATGCCGGAAAACTCAAGCCCTTCATCCAATCCAGAACCTGTCTTGATGTTCTGATTCCATAAAATCAACCAACACATAGCCTGCTATGCTCGCAAAACGACCGATGAGAAAAGGAATCCAGACCAAATAGTTTACCAAGTTATTTTATAGGAATTACTTAGAAGCTGTTTAAATTTGTCCGATAGAGATTTTTCTGGACTTTCCGAGTGGATTTTTCCCGTTTTCCTCTTCGGATAGCGGGCTATTCGAAGAGGAAAGGGGGGGAAAGACGCCGGGAAGACAGGAAAAACGCATCGAAATGAGTTTGAATAGCATAATAATATTTTCATTGGAAGAAATTTAAACAGCTTCTTAATTTATGAGAGCAAGTAAACACTCTGCCCTGCTTTTTCTGCTGCTGTCGTCGTTCTGCCTTTCAGCTGCCGTACCCACACAAAAGATGTATCTTTCGGGAACCGGCCCCGATGAAACCAAAACCTGGGATTTCTACTGTTCAGGAGGTCAACATTCGGGACGATGGAGCAAAATCCAGGTTCCTTCGTGTTGGGAACTTCAAGGTTTCGGGGATTATACATACGGACGCTTCTATAAAACGGCCGGACTGAAGGCCAGTGACGAGACCGGCCGCTATCGGACCCGCTTCCGTACACCGAAAGATTGGGAAGGGCTGTATTTCCGCCTGACGTTTGAAGGCGTGATGACCGATGCCCAAGTCTGGATTGACGGACAATCAGCAGGCGAAATTCATCAAGGCGGCTTCACCGAATTCAGTTACAACGTGACCGAACTCATCCGACCGGGCAAGACTCAGACCCTCGAAGTGCTGGTGAGCAAAGAATCGGCCAATGCTTCCGTCAATTCGGCGGAAAGAAGGGCCGACTGGTGGCTTTTCGGCGGCATCTACAGACCGGTTTATCTCGAAGCCATGCCTCAGAACCATATAGAATATGTAGCTGTGGACGCCCGTGCCAACGGCAATCTGTATGCGGATTTTGAACTGTGCGGTCAGGGTGAAGTGAGTTTGAGCCTTGACGGACGGACTGTCGCTTACGACCCTCAAAAAGGCTGCTTTCCATGCGGCGATGTCAGCACTTGGGACACCGAGCATCCCAACCTGCATACCGCTGTCTTCACGTTGGAGCCCGGCGGCCATCAGGTGACACAGAAAATCGGTTTCCGCGACATTGAGTTCCGCGCTCACGACGGCATCTATCTCAATGGAGTCAAATTGCTGGTCAAAGGGACGAACCGCCACTGTTTCCATCCGGAGACGGGACGCAGTACCTCCAAAGCCCTGAGTATTGAAGATGCCCGGCTCATTCAGGGAATGAATATGAACGCCGTCCGTTGCCATTATCCCAGCGACCGTCATTTTCTGGAAGTCTGCGATTCGATGGGACTGCTTTATCTGGATGAATTTCCCGGTTGGCAGACCCGCTACGACAATCCGACAGCCCAAAAACGGCTGCCGGAATTCATCCGCCGCGACCGGAATCATCCCTGCGTATTTATATGGAGCAACGGTAACGAAGGTGGCTGGAATGTCTCCGTCGATTCGCTTTTCGGACACTACGACCTTCAGCACCGCAAAGTGATTCATCCCTGGGCCGACTTCGACGGTATCGACACGCATCATTATCCAGCCTATCAAACAGGCGCATATCGTATGCACTACGGTCAGAATGTGTTTATGCCGACCGAATTTCTCCATGGCCGTTACGACCGCGGACAAGGGGCCTCGTTGGAGGACATGTGGAACCATTGGACGGAATCACCGCTTTTTGCCGGCGGTTTTATCTGGGCATACGTGGATGAAGCCGTCCGCCGCAGCGACATGGGCGGTATCCTCGACAGCGATGGAAGCAACGGGCCGGACGGTGTGATGACACCCTATCGCCAACCCGAAGGCAGTTATTACACCATCCGCGAAGTCTGGAGCCCCGTCTATATTGACCATTTGTTTGTTCCTGAACACTTTGACGGCCGCATTCTTGTCGAAAACCGCTGGCTGTTCAGCCGTCTGGGAGAATGTCGGATGAGCTATTCCGTCAAAAAAATCACGGAAGACGGAAACGAGAAGGTGCTTGAAACGGGCGATGTGGATTTGCCCGACATCGCTCCCGGTGAAAAAGCCTATGCCCGCCTGCCTCTCGCCAACGATTTCCGCCAAGGAGACATCCTTGACATTAAAGCCTTTGCTCCCGATGGACGTGAAATCTGCCAATGGACGGCACCGATTCACCGGGCGGATGAAAGTTCTGCGATGACAAGCGCTGACGGTCAGAGTCCGCTTGATATTCGTTTCAATACCCAAGGGATGCTGGAAGAAATTTCGTTCCAAGGTAAAACTATTCCGTTGAATCAAGGCCCGCTGCCGGTGGGTATGTTGGCAGAATGTTACCGTCAGAGCGAACGGACGGAAAACGGCGATCTCATTCACACGTTCTGGTATAAAGGTGGCATAGACAGCATCCAATGGAGACAGACTTCTGACGGCAAGTTGCTGATGGACGCAGTTCTGCTGGATGATGACCGTGGACACGGTTTTTCGGGCAGTTTTCTGACTCCCGAAGGCAACTGGCAGATAGGTCTGAGTTTTTCTTATCCTGAATCGGCATTCACCGCCGACGGTCAAATCCGCAGTGTCCGCTGGTTGGGTCGGGGGCCTTACCGCGTCTGGCGCAACCGTCTCAAAGGCAATCAGTTCGGTGTTTGGAGCAAAGCATACAACAACAGCGTCACCGGACAATACAATTCGGTTGAACCTCCCGTTTATCCCGAATTCAAAGGCTATCACGCCGAAGTCCGTTGGATGGAGTTCCCCGATTTCAAGGTCAGTTGCCTCACGGACAATCTTTATGTCCGTCTATATACTCCCGAAGAAGCTCACGGTCTGACGATTGCCCAGCAAAAGGAAGCCGAAAAGAACGGAGAACCGTTGCCCATTGCCGAGCGCAGTATGATTGCGTTCCCGGCGGGCGACATCTCGTTCCTGCTTTCGATTCCGCCGATGCGGAGCTACAAACCGCTCGAACAGCTGGGTCCGGAAGCCCAACCCGACAACATTCGCATCAAACCGGGAGACGACGGTTTCCACATCCGTCTGATGTTTGAATTCTCACAATCCATAAACCTATCGATATGAAAAGATTCTTTTTCTTTACTCTCGCATTGCTCATAGGAAGCACATTCCTTTGGGCACAATCCCCCCGTATGGTGGGCGGTATCCATGAACCTGTTGGAGAAGGTAAAGGCATTCATCCCGGCCGCGTCGCCTGGACACATGCTCCCGGCGTCGCCACATGGGACGGCGAGACCGGTCTCTGGGTAGAAGACCGTTGGAACAATCAGGACCTGGCCGACGAAATGATCCGCCAGAGTGTGATGACAGTCACGGGCAAGAAAAAAGCATCCAAAGCCTGGAAGGCACTCTTTTGTGACTTCAATAAAAAACATCAGAAAGGCTCCAAGGGTTACACTCCGGGAGAGACCATCGCCATCAAGCTCAATATGAACAACATCCTGACGCATCACGACACGATAGAATTGAACTCGTCGCCTTTCGTCACCTTGGCTCTGGTGCGCAGTCTGGTCAACGATGCCAAGGTCCGAGAAGAGGATATTTTTGTCTGCGAGCCCAGCCGTGCCATCTCGGACAGCATATACAACAAGATTCACCGCGAATTTCCCTCCGTCCGTTTCTTCGACAACATCGGCGGTGACGGACGCGAAAAATGTGACTATTATCCCAACCGTATCCTCTACAGTCAGGACAACGGCAAACTGGCGACCGGTCTTGCCAAATGCATTGTCGATGCCGATTATCTCATCAACAGCGCTTTGCTCAAGACCCACAAAGGTCCCGGTGTCACCTTGACGGCCAAAAACTGGTACGGAGCCACCGACATCGCTTTGGAATGGCGGAAAAACGCCCACGTTGGATTTTCGCCCGACAAGCGCAACGGTACGCCTTCCTACAAGACCTTTGTGGATTTTATCGGACATAAGGATTTGGGCCAAAAAACCTTGCTTTATCTGATTGACGGCACCTACGGTTCGCGCGATGTGAACGGCAAACCGGCTCCCAAATGGCAGAAAGCGCCGTTCAACAATCAATGGTGCTGTTCTCTGATTGTCAGCCAGGACGGTGTGGCCTGCGACGCCGTGGCTCTCGATCTGCTGGTGAGCGAATGGCCCGAATTCGGCAGTTTCAATTATTGCGATGAATATCTTCACGAAGCGGCCTCCATTCCCGCCACCCGCTCGGGCACCACTTACGATCCGGAGCGTGACGGCACGCCGCTGAGCCGTCCGCTCGGTCTGTTCGAGCATTGCGACGCCGAGCGTCACTACACGGAATTGGATTTGCAATACCGGAACATCAGCCTGAAATAGAAGCAGAATCGTTACGATAAGGACCTGTTTTGAAATGAAGGATGATGGCCCGAATACGGCCAAAAGGCCATCAAAGCAGCGGAATAATCGAGCAATAAGAAACATTTTGAAAGAAATCAAAACAGGTTCTTATGTATTCTTGATTTCTTTCAAATCAATGTTTTTCATGCCTGACTATTGAATGTTTCTTTCTTGAACAGTATATTTGCAAAACTGATTTTTCGTAAAACAACATTTATAACAGTATTATTATGAGCAACAAGTACGCCGGCACCCAGACCGAGAAAAATCTGGAAGCCGCTTTTGCAGGCGAATCTCAGGCCCGCAACAAATACACTTATTTCGCATCGAAAGCCAAGAAGGAAGGTTATGAGCAGATAGCTGAGCTTTTCCTCAAGACCGCCGACAACGAGAAGGAACACGCCAAACTCTGGTTCAAGGAACTGAACGGAATCGGCGACACGGCCGAGAATCTTGCGGCAGCCGCTGACGGTGAGAACTTTGAATGGACCGATATGTATGAGAATTTCGCCAAGACCGCCGAAGAGGAAGGCTTCAAGGCATTGGCCGCCAAATTCCGTCTGGTAGCCGCCATCGAGAAGCGTCACGAAGAGCGTTACCGCGCCCTGCTGAAAAACATCGAAACGGCAGAAGTTTTCAAGAAATCGAGCGTGAAAGTATGGGAATGCCGCAATTGCGGTCACATCGCAGTCGGAGAAGCCGCTCCCGAAGTCTGCCCGACCTGTGCCCATCCTCAGAGCTATTTCGAAATCCATCTGGACAATTTCTGAGAATAGGAATATCAACCTTGCCAGCGCTCTGGAAGATATCAGAAATTCTTCCGGAGCGCTTCTGTTTCTGCCTGTAAGAAGTTCATCACCCGAAATACTATGACAAAAATCCTTCATACCAGCGATTGGCATCTCGGACACAGCCTTTATGACTTTGATAGGACGGAAGAACACAAGGCGATGCTGGACCAGATAGAAGCCCTTGTCCGACAGGAACAGCCCGATATTTTTCTGTTATGCGGAGACGTCTATCATACCGGGCAGCCTTCTGCGGCCGTACAGACTATGTTTTCCAAAGCCATCATGCGGATGCACGAAGCCTGTCCCACGATGGCCATGGTCATTACGGCGGGCAATCACGACAGCGGGGCGCGTCACGAGATATTCCGTGAACCTTGGAGGGCGCTCCAAGTGTACGTCATCGGCCATCTGAACAAAGAGAATCCCGAAGAGCATATTCTGGAAATCCCCGGGAAAGCCTATATCGTGGCGGTTCCCTACGCATACGAGCGGAACATTCCGGAAGGCTATTTCCAACAGCTCAACAGGCTGGTCGAAGAACGCAACACCGCCCGGCTGCCCGTCATCCTGTCGGCACACACGACGGTGAGAGGCTGCGATTTTCAAGGGCATGAAAACGCGACAGATTTCAACGTAGGAGGCATTGAGGCTTTCAACCTGAGTGATTTTGGAGAAGGCTACGATTACATCGCTCTCGGGCACATCCATCACGCCCAATTCATCCACGGAGGTCAAGGCAGAGTACGATACTGCGGCACGCCGATTCCGGTCAGTTTCGATGAACAATACGGGCACAGTGTCAGTCTGGCCCAAATCGGAAGCCACGGTGATGTTCCCGAACTGAAAACCGTGGATATCGTCAATCCACGACCGCTGGTCACTCTTCCGGGCGGAGAGGCCAAAGCATGGGAAGAAGCCTTGC
>JAZRWU010000057.1:0-9416 GCA_045599885.1 Bacteroidales bacterium
TTATAAAAAACTTTCACACCATTTATCAAAGCGGTCCAAGGTATCCTGACCGAAAGGTTCCAGTTTTTTTCTCGCCTGCCCGGGCGTCCTCTCGCGGTCCAGATGGGTTTTGGAATAAAACTTGTCGGCGAAACAAATCACCTGTTCCTCTATCGACTTCGGGCTCATATCCCGATGGGGGACAGGCAGATTCTGAGACTCTATTTCTTTGATTGTCAATCCAGTGCCCGTATGTCGCTCACAAACCAGCGCATGACGTTCATACCCTTCCCGACGCAGTATTTCCGCACCGAGACAGCCATGGCGGATATACGGTTCCTTACCGTAGCAATGGATACTGGGAGCGTCTGTCATCACCACTCCGATATCGTGAAGCAAAGCGGCCTCTTCCACGAATTGCCTGTCGGCATTCAACTCGGGATGCTTGTCCAGCAGACGCAAAGCCATATCCGCCACACTTCGGCTGTGTGTATAAACGATCTCGAACAGAGAATCGTTGGGATCCAAATACTTATGTAAAATTTCTATCGGATTCATATTCTTAGAAGCTGTTTTGAATTGATTTCCCGATGATTTGATAGGGCTTTTGAGGCGGATCCGGGCTATCGTTGATCGAGCATAGCGGGCTATGTGAGCGAAAGGATGGCCCGAAGCGGACCAAAAGACCATCAAAGCAGCGGAATAAAAGAGTCATAAAAAATATTTTGAAAGAAATCAAAACTGATTCTTATATAGACTGCAAAGGAAAATATTTATTTTTGCACAGACAAACCTTGTGCATCAAGAGCCCAAATGAGTTATTCCCAATTCAAGAAAGCGTTCCGGAAAGCTCCGTTGGCATCGGCGGCCGTATTATGCGTACTGCTGGTCGTGACTGCCTGCTCCTGGAACCAGCCCTCTAAAAAGAAAAAGATGACGGAAGCGCCGTCGGTCACTGCCGGGATTCCCAAACTTCCCGTCCGTACCGGAGATGAGCGCACCGAAGTCTATTTTCCTCTCCTTCAAGGCAAACATTTCGCCGTGGTGGTCAATCAGACTTCCTGCCTGCGCGTTTATGATTCCATCCATGGAACGGCTGGCCAAGTCCATTTGATTGATACTCTTTGCCATGCCGGGCTACGCCCCGATTTCATCTTCGCTCCTGAGCATGGATTCCGGGGAGACGCCGGTGCCGGTGCCCATGTCAAAGACGGCGTTGACCCCGAAAGCGGACTTCGTGTCATTTCGTTATATGGGTCGCAAAAAAAGCCTCAAGCCGCCCAGATGCAAGGCCTCGATGCCGTCGTTTTCGACATTCAGGACGTGGGTTGCCGTTTCTACACTTATTTGAGCACTCTCCATTACGTGATGGAGGCCTGTGCCGAAAACCATGTTCCGCTAATTCTGCTCGACCGTCCCAATCCAAACGACACGATAGACGGTCCTGTTTTGAAAGAAGATTGCCGTTCCTTTGTCGGGATGCATCCCATTCCTGTATTGCACGGATGCACGTTGGGGGAACTGGCCGGCATGATCCAGGGAGAGAAATGGATTGACGGAGATTGTGAACTGACCGTCATCGGAGTAGAGCATTGGCGCCACGGTGAGCCTTGGTCTTTGGCTATCAAACCTTCGCCCAATCTGCCCAACGACCATGCTATCGCCATGTATCCTTCTTTATGCCTTTTCGAAGGCACCGTCATCAGCGTGGGCAGAGGTACCTTGACACCTTTCGAGGTCGTGGGCTATCCCGATCCGAAATTCGGCAGCTTCACCTTCACTCCACTGTCTCTGCCTGGTTTCGATTTGAATCCGATGTATCGCGATAAAACCTGTTACGGGATGGATCTGCGGGAGAGCAGTCCTCCCCAAGGTTTTTCCCTGAATTTTCTGCTCCAGATGTACGGGACTGCGGAAATGGGAGATTCATTTTTCAGCAATCCAAGGATGTTCGACCTGCTGGCCGGCACGCACGCTCTCCGACAGCAGATACGCCGGCAGATTTCCGAAGAGGATATCCGCTTGAGCTGGCAGGAGGAATTGTCCGGATACAGGCTCATAAGAAATAAGTATCTGTTATATTGACAATTATGAGGAATTTTCTCTCATTATGGTTGTTTTTCGGTTTCAGCCTGTTGGCCAACGCACAGAATTTCACGGTGACGCTCGACCCGGGGCATGGCGGCAAAGACCCCGGTGCCTGCGGAAGCACCTGTCAGGAGAAACAGATTGTCCTCTCCGTCGCCAAGAAGGTAGGTCAGCTGCTTGAAGACAACCAGCCCGACATCAAGGCCGTATTCACCCGCAAGACCGACATCTTCATCGAATTGGAACAAAGAGCCCAAATCGCCAACAAAGCCAAGTCGGACCTTTTCGTCTCCATCCACACCGATGCGGTGGACAACAAGAGAGCTTACGGAGCCACCACATTCATCATGGGTGCCAGCAAAGAAGAATCCAACATGGCCGTAGCGCGCAGGGAAAACAGCGTCATTCTGCTGGAAGACAATTACGAACAACGCTACGAAGGTTTCGACCCCTCCTCGGTGGAGTCCTACATTATGTTCGAACTGATGCAGGACGTCAATCTGGAGCAGAGCATACAGCTTGCCAACTACATACAAGGCAACCTGGAGAATCTCAAGCGTTCCAGCCGGGGTGTCCGTCAGGCACCGTATTGGGTTCTTCACCGGACCAGTATGCCAGCCGTCTTAGTGGAACTTGGATTCATCTCCAACCCCGACGAAGAGCGCTATCTGAAGAGCGAGAGCGGACAGAATGCCTTGGCGAGAACCATTTATCAGGCCATTGTGCGCTACAAAGAAGATTTTGACCGGAAATCCGTAAGAGGAAAGAAAGCCGTTGATGATGCGGAGGCTTCCGTTGGGATGGAGGAAGTTCCGGAATCAGCCCCGACCGGCATCGAATACAGAATTCAAGTACTGACATCCGAGAAGGTACTCCAACATAACGATCCGAGGATGAGAGGATACAGTCTCCAATACTATCAGGACAAAGGGCTTTACAAATACACTTTCGGCTCATATCCTTCTGTAGCAGAAGCAAATAAACAATTGAAAACATTGGCTGGAGTATTTCCCGGTGCTTTTGTGGTTTGCCTGAAAGACGGAGCAAGATACAATGCCCGCTGACGATATGCAATTATTTTGCATAAAGATTCATTGAAACATAAACTCACAGAAGTTTAATATAAAAATAACATTGGGCGAAAAAACCTTTGTTTACAGCCGTTTGACAAAGGGCAGAAAATTTGTCACCCAAAACTGACAATTTTGCAAAGTCCTATTTTGTAGCGTTCTATTAGGCTCGTGCAAATTAACATTGTTGATAATCAGCAACATAGCCACAATTCGCTGAAAACTAATTTCTTCCGATAAACCCATCAGATTGGAAACCGATGCAATTTGCAGATTCAGTTTTTTCTTCAAAAATTTGCATTCGCATTAGAACCTGTTTTGAAATGATTTCCCGATGATTTGATAGGGATTTTGAGGCGGATTCGGCTCATCGTTGAACGGGCATAGCGCACTATGTGAGCGAAAGGATGGACCGAAGCAAGCCAAAAAAACATTAAAGCAGCGGAATAACAGAGTCGAAAATTATTTTTGAAAGAATTCAAAACAGGTTCTGGAACCGATAAAGAAAAGTCCGGAAAAAATTCTAATGGATTTTTTCCAGTGGTGGAAAAAGAAGTGCGGAATAATAAACGGACTGAAAAAGAGGAAATATGGAAATGACGCCCGTCGAAATATGGAGCAAATGTCTGGACATTATCCGCGATAATGTTCCGGCTGGAGCGTATGATGAGCTGTTCACTCCCATTGTACCTCTTCTGTATGACGCCGACACATTCATGTTGCAGATTCCTTCCTATTTCTTTTTTGAGAAAATTGAAAAGGACTATGCCACACTGATAACGAAGACCTTGGCCCGCGTTGTCGGTCATACGGTGAAATTGAAATATAATGTTCTTCCCATTTCAGACCGCTCTGTGACACTTGGTTCGGATGTCCACTCCGAATCCAAATCGCCTTCGGTCCCCAACCGTCCGATTGCCTCTACGGAAGCAGTCATCGGACAATGGGATTCGCAGTTGAGCCCGAACTTGCACTTTGGAAATTTCCTGGCAGGTGACAGCAACAAGCTCGCGCGTACCGCAGGCGTTTCCATCGCGGAGAATCCCGGAAAGACCATTTTCAATCCGCTCTTTGTCTATGGCAAATCCGGAGTAGGCAAAACGCATCTGCTTCACGCTATCGGCAATGCCGTTTTGGAACGCAATCCCAAAGCACGCGTACTATACATATCGTCCCATCTGTTCCAAGTACAGTATTCGCAAGCATATTTGCAGAATACCATCAACGATTTCATCCATTTCTACCAAAGTGTGGATGTGCTTTTGATTGACGACGTACACGAGTTATCCGGAAAGACAGGCACGCAGAATGTGTTCTTCCACATTTTCAATCACCTGCACCATATCGGGAAACAGATAGTTTTCACTTGCGACCGCTCTCCCAAAGAGCTTCAAGGCATGGAGGACAGACTGCTGACAAGACTGAAATGGGGTCTGACCGCAGAAATGCAGCGCCCCGACTACCATTTGCGCAAATCCATCCTGCAAAGCAAGATTCAACGTGACGGACTTGAATTCACGGAAGAGGTGATAGATTTCATCGCACGGAACGCCAAAGACAATGTCCGCGATCTCGAAGGAATTGCCACTTCGTTGATGGCACACTCCATCATCGAAGGTAGAGATGTGGATCTCGAACTCTGTAAACAAGTAGTTCAAAACACCATTGAAATCAAAGACGAAGAGACAGAATTGGGAATTGACGACATCGAAGAAGAAGTCTGCCAATACTACCATTTGAACAAAAGCGTGCTGGTATCCAGATCAAAACAGCACGAAGTGGTGCGTGCACGCCAAATAGCCATGTATCTTGCCAAGAAACACACCTCACAGTCCTTGGCTCAAATCGGCATCGAGCTGGGAAACAGAAAACACGCCACCGTCATCCACGCATTCAAAGCGATTGAGGACTCTTTGGAAGTTGACGTCACATTGCGCAACGATCTTCAAAGAATAGAATCCGCTCTCGACAACCGCCTTTGAGTTTCCGCGTATTTGTCACTCTCCTCCCTGTTTCGGTTTCAATTCATCGGGATGTGCCTTGGTATATGAGTCGTAGGCGGGTGCATCTTGGGCGAACAACTGCTCAATACAAGCCGGAGACACTTCGTATCCAGGTCTGAAATAGATAGAATTCATATAATTCAGGATACTGATATACAGTTGTTTAGCCGCAGGACGGTTTTCCAGGTCATGCTGAAGGTCGGCCGTGGTCATCATCAGACGTCCGGCACCGACACGGGCTTCAATCAACATACCGATTTTGCGGTTGAGGAACCAAGTGTCGATAGATTGAATCAGAGGCTGAAAACCTTTGGGGAACTCTGTCAGCCGCATCACCTGAGCCTGATTGACAATTTCCCACCATTGGAAATCAGCATAATAATCGGTCGGGAAATCCTTGAAGACCGGATGATTCGGATTGACCAGAATGCCGGTGGTGTGTGGCGGACGCATCTTAAACCATGAGGTATTCCAGAAGACAGGTTGGAAATACTGCTGGACATCCGAGCCGTAACGGACTTTCCCAGCGGAAAGGAGAAGCACGTCGCCACCATTTTGCAGACACTCGGCCACCTGTTCATTCCATTCCTCCGCAATCATGACCTTACCGGCATCAGGCAATTTCCGGACAGGATATATATGGAAATCCCAATAATTGAGGATGTCGGTACCTTCAAGCCCTAAACTGAAACGATACCTTCCGGCTTTTTGGATGAAGCCCAAATCCATATCGAGAGTGCCGAGTTTCTGTCCATTGCCAATGGCGACAGAAAGCGAGGGAAACTCACCTTTTTTAATCACCACGCCGTTTTCATCGCTCAAAGTCCACACGGGATGTGCGTTCTTCATAGCCGCAGGACCGAAATGAGCGATTTCAGCATCAGCGTGCAGGATTTCCTGATTCGTATAGACAAATTTCGGCGTGCGGATCAGCGGGACAGTCGGGCCGCAGAAAGCGCTGAAATCCTCGGCGGTGGCATATCCCTTCTCATCCCAGAACACGTCCAAAACGCCCACCAAAGCCGAGCCTTGACCCGAATAATCATTCAAGCTCAACAATTGGAAACCGGCATAATCGGGAGTACGAAGCGTTTTCTCAATTTCGTGTTTGTAGCACAGCAGCTGCAATTTACCGGAAGCCATCATAAAATCATGTCCCAGATTTCCCATATCGTGATCGGAAAGATGCTCACGGAACAATTCGAAATTCTTCGCCTTATTGACTCCGGTATATTTCTTTATCTGATCGAAATCGGGGAAAGCGCACCACTGCCCTGTCTCATGCGAGATAAAAGGCTCAAGAATAGGAGTGCCTTTATACATACCGCTCTCCATACGGAAATCGGAGACAGACTCGGGACGGGTATGCTGCCAATTGACTCCACGGGCTCCGGCTTTGACATGATACTGGCTCTTGGGTTGCCATTCCCAGCCTCCGCCCACCGAAGCCCCCGTATAAATCCGACGGGAATCCGCTTCTTTCCAATAATCGACGAAATCGCTGACCCATTTCACCCAACGGCCACGCGGCTCATTACCACAGGCAAGCATACAGAATGAGGCATAATTACCATACTGCTTGGCCATTCTCTGCGTTTCGGCCATCAGATAGTTGTCAATAGGCCAGCCATATCCCAGACCACTGCCATGATTGGGCCAGGAGGGACCTTCGGGTTGCAGGTACATACCCACCAGATCGGCTGCCTGGAAGGCGGCTTCAGGAGGGCAGAAAGAATGGAATCGCATGTGATTCAAACCATAGCGTTTGCATACCCTGAAAATACGTTCCCACGAAGCGACATCCATAGGGGCATATCCTGTCTGAGGAAAACAGCAATTCTCCACGGTTCCGCGCATCAGAGTCTTACGGCCGTTGATGTATATCCAACGTCCATCAATGGATATCTCGCGCATACCGAAACTGATTTCTTTGGCATCCAATTGGGTGTCCTTGCTTTTCAGACAGGCGGAAAGACGGTAAAGCGCCGGTTGGAACTCATCCCAAGTCAGCATTCCGGGGCCGAAAGGCAGATCCACTTCGATGGTGGCCTTCTCTCCCGCTTTCACAAAACAAGTGGAAGTCACCTCGGGAGTCATATCCGATTTTTCCGAATTGTAACTCTTCGCACTGAGCATCAGATTGCCTGAAAGATCCCAGCCAGAATCATTGCAGATTTGCAACCTGACTTTTGCCTTACGGCTTTGCAAATCTGGAAATACCTGAATATCATCAAAATACGAAAATGTGCCGGCTTGCAGTTCCATTCTTCCGACAATGCCGTTCCAATTGCCTTGCGTCTGATCCGTGACACTGTGCGAATCGGGCCCCACATTGATACCGTCCCGGATGCGGTTATCGACACGGATACAAAGGATATGATTGCCGGGAGTCAGGGCAGAGCTCAAATCAAAACAATGCGCCACACTCAGACTGGAATCACGGCCCATTTCTTTTCCATCCACCCAGACACAAGTCTCAATATGAGGGCGTTCCAAAAACAGTTGGATACGGCTGCCTTTCCAGTCACGGGGAATCCGGACTTCACGGCTGTACCAGGCTGCTCCGATATAATGCCTGTCGGGAGTGAGGAAAAACGGGAACTTGACATTCCCTTCCTGACGGTATTTCTCCATTTCAGGATTGAAATAAAAAGAACTGTCATATATGGAGCCGGTCCAAGGCGTTTGGAGTCCGGGGACATCGCCTTTGAGATTCTCAGGTATGGAAGCGGGAAGATACACGGTCTCGTTCCAATCTGAATGGCGGAACCACTGTTGACTGAGGCCTTCATCCTCACGGTCGATTCTGAACTGCCATTCACCTGCCAGCGAAATGACATCCGATTCCATTGTCTGAGGTTGGGTTTTGGGGGCGGCTGCAGCAAAAAAAGCCACGCAAGAAATCATAGCGAGGAAAAACAGGCGACGATAGGATTTTCCAGACACATTGTTCATATTCATTGTATTTGATGATTGGACAAAGTTAATTATTTTTTAATACTTTTGTGGAACATCACCAATGAATTCAAACGGACTTGTCGCGATATGAAAAAAATCCGCTTCCTTCTCACGGTTCTGGCCAGTCTCACCTTGTGGCCGGCTCTGGCAGACAGACCCGATTCCGTCTATGTCTTCGCCTATTCGCCCGACGGCAGCGGCCTGCGTTTTGCCTGGAGCAGCGACGGATTGCGTTGGAACCGTATCGGACCCGATTTCTGTTTCTTGAGCTGCGATTATAGGCCTTGGGGTTCAGAAAAGAAAATGTTCAATCCGGTTCTGTACCGGCAAAACGGTTTATGGCATTGTGTGTGGAGCCTCAATCAACGGGACGGACGGCTGGCTCATTCGTCCAGCGCCGATCTTGTCCATTGGGAACGCCAATCGTATCCTCTGTTGATGCCCGACGGAGGAAATTGCCTGAATCCGGCCGTTCTTCCCCATTCCCAAACGGAGGGAACAGCTCTTTTCTGGCAAAGCGGCGATAAGGCACAAAAGCGTTATTTCCAAAGCGTCACCCATGATTACAAAGAATATTCTCCTGCCAGAGAGACAGCGTCCTTACCGGAAAAGGCTCTCTGCGCCTGCCATCGGGAAGGATTGGGAGACGGCTGTCTGCTGAAAGTATCCGCCGGCATCATTGAGACCTTGGAAAATGCCGCCTACCGTTCCGCCAGTCTAAATGCCTTGTACAGCGAGACTTGCGCGGATGATGCGGAACGTTTCGCCGCATTGCGGGCCTTTTCCGCGGAGATGCAGATTGATTTGAATGATACAAAAGCCACCAGCGACCATCTTACGGGCATTTTTTTCGAAGACATCAATTACGCCGCCGATGGAGGATTGTATGCGGAATTGGTTCAGAACCGGAGTTTTGAATATAAAGTGGAGGATACAAAAGGCCGGAATCCGAATTGGACAGCCAGCTATGCCTGGAGCCTTTCTCCGGAAGAGGACGGAAAACTTCAAATCTGCAGTCAGGACGGTCTCAACAGCAACAATCCTCATTATGCCGTATTGGAATTCTCCCCGCGGGCCTCTACCCTTCATCTTGCCAACGGCGGCTTTGACGGCATGGTGCTGAAAAAAAACGAGACCTACGACTTCTCCTTTTTCGCCAAGATGCCACAGGGCGGCAAAGCCCGGGTCCTCGTCCGTCTGGAAGATGAGGACGGGCATATCTTAGCAGAAAAGAGTATGAATATCAGCGGAGTCTTGTGGAAAAGACATCAAGTTTCCCTCCTTTCGGCCGCTTCCACCGAAAAAGGCCGTCTTGTGC
>JAZRWU010000058.1:0-2427 GCA_045599885.1 Bacteroidales bacterium
GACGTCACGGGCAAATTTCATCTCATGGGTCACGATGACCATGGTCATTCCCTGACGGGCCAATTCGCGCATGACGGCCAATACCTCGCTGACCATGGTGGGGTCAAGGGCGGAAGTGGGCTCGTCGAAAAGAATGATTTCAGGATCCATCGCCAGGCAACGGGCAATGGCAGCACGTTGCTGCTGACCACCTGAAAGCTGATGAGGATAGGCATGGGCTTTTTCTGCCAGACCGACGGTACGCAACAGCTCCATGGCTTTGGCTTCCGCCTCGGCTTTCCGACAACCTTTAATCCGAATGGGCCCCAACGTGATGTTGTCGAGGATGCTGAGGTGGCCGAAAAGATTGAACTTCTGGAACACCATGCCCATCTTCTCCCTGACTTTGTTGATGTCTGTCTGACGGTCGAAGAGGTTTTGTCCGTCCACCCAGACTTCGCCCGAGGAGGGATGTTCCAAATCGACAATAGAACGCAGGAAGGTGCTTTTGCCGCACCCCGAAGGACCTATGATGGAAATGACATCTCCTTTCTCAATTTCGCAACTGACGTCAGAAAAGACCGTGAAGGGCTTTCCGTCGGAACCGATAAAGGTCTTGGACAGATGTTTAATACTAATCATTTTGGAGATGCTTACGACAGATGAACCTTAAGCTTCTGGCGATGAGCCAGGCGAGCAGAAAATAGATGAGCGACACCACAATCAGGGGGAAGAAGGCGTTGTAGGTGCGGCTTTGAATGATGTTGGCGGCTTTGGTCAGATCGGCTATCGCGATGAAACCGACGATGGAGGTGTTCTGCATCAAATCGATGGCTTTGCCTTCATATATGGGAAGAATCCTCCGGATGGCTTGGGGAAGCACGACATACCAGAAAGACTGGAAACGGGTGAATCCCAGAAGCCGTGCGGCCTCCGTTTGACCTATGTCTATGGAATCGATGCCATTACGGAAAATCTCATAACAGGAATAAGCGAAAAACAGGCTGAAAGTGATGATGGAAACGCTGACCGCCGATAAATCGGTGGAGGCGAAAACCACGTAAAACATAATCATCAGGATCACCAGCAAAGGCAGGCCGCCCTGGATATCGCCATAGAGCCTGAGAACCCTGGCCCAGAACTTGTTGTTCTTGGAATAGGAACGCCAACAGAACAGAATGCCGAGCAAAGTCCCGAAAATCAGTGAGAACAGAGTGATGAGCAAGGTGAGGCACAGACCTTCCAGGATGATTTTGTACCGGTCTTCCATCACCAGATTGTTGTATACATTCTTTTTGGTGGCGGAAATCAGTCCGTCTCCGGCTTTCCCCTGCTGATTGGAAACAATGCAGGCTGAATTGTCGAAATAATACGGATCGGAGAAAAGAATCGTTTTGGCACGCTCTTCGGTTATGAAAAGCATGGAACAGACCAGATCGACTCTTCCGGACTGCAGCGCCGGCATCAAGGCCGTGAATTCGTACAGATTCAAATCAAGAGAGTATCCGGCATATTGGGCGAAGCGGAGAATCATCTCCACCTCATAACCGACGGGCCCCTGTTGTGAGATATACGAAAAAGGAGGGTCGGCATCCAGCATTCCGACTTTCAGGACAGGAGCATTCGGGTCGAGAGGAATGTCGGGCATGGTGATGTTGGTCAGTTTCTCGCCTGAAAGCCAACGCTCCGCCAATTGCTGATGAACGCCATTCTCCTTGATGTGGGAAAGAAAGTCATTGTATTGACGGCATAGTTCTGTGCTTTGGAGATGAAACGCCACGGCTGCGGCGCCTCCCGGGATGTCGTCGAAGGCGATATCAATCCCTTGCTCCTCCAGGTCGAAGGCGAGCAGACAGCTGTTGTCCAGAAGCGCGGCGTCGAGTTTGCCGAACTGCAGGGCCTGAATGATGGCGGTGGGGTTGTCAAAACGTGAAATAGTGATGTCGTTGTATGGCAGCGAACTGAGCTTCAGATCGGTGATGGCTCCTACCAAAACTCCGACATTGTGGCCTCGGAGGTCTTCCAGACAGGTGGGCAAATGAGAGATATGGCCGTCTTGCTTCTGGCAGGAACTGACAAAGAAAACGGACAGCAGTATGCTGATTAAATATAACAGGCGTTTCATCGGTGCAAAGATAGTGGATATTTGTCTCAATGCAAACACCTCCTCAAAATTCTCGTTTCTCTTTTCCGAATGAAGAAAAGAAGACGCATCCGCTCTTGCACAAAAGGTATATTCTGATTACTTTTGCAGGAAAATCACGAGTTCTGCTTTTACTATATATCAATGGAAATTCCTTTGGAACAATACGGCTTGGATCTGCACTCCACGATGATTCTGGAAGAGTATCGCGAATCGCTTCCGGTGTTTCGGAAAATGAAAGACATTGTCAGGCAGCGTCTGGAAACCATTTGCTCAGAGAACGGTTTATACGTGACGGCGGTCGA
>JAZRWU010000059.1:0-1270 GCA_045599885.1 Bacteroidales bacterium
GTCGGGTGACGCAGTTTGGATTCAATTGAAAGATTATTTCGGTTTCGGTCATTCGCAGGCCGTGCTTGACGGGTTCACCGGTGCTACGCCTCTGGGTCAGGCGGCTACGGGCGCAGCTCAGCTGACCGACGCTTTGGGTAATCCTCTCAGCTGGTGGGACACTTTCCTTGGTCTGATTCCGGGCTCCATCGGTGAAACGTCCACCCTGGCCATTCTCCTGGGCGGTCTCTTCCTGATTGTTACGGGTGTCGCCAGTTGGAAAATCGTGGTTTCCGTTTTCGGTGGCGGTGCCGTCATGTCGCTCATCCTCAATATCTTCGCGGCGGGTAATCCTTATCTGGCCATGCCTTTCTGGCAGCAGTGGTGTCTCGGCGGCTTCGCATTCGGCGCCTTCTTCATGGCCACCGATCCTGTCACCGCAGCCCGTACCGAAGTGGGCAAGTGGATTTACGGATTCTTCGTCGGCCTCATCGCCATCCTGTTCCGTGTCTGCAATCCCGCCTATCCCGAAGGAATGATGCTGGCTATCCTGCTGATGAACATTTTCGCCAAGCTGATCGACTACTGTGTCGTCCGCCGCAATATCAACAAGCGCCTCAACCGCGCCAAAGTCATCAACCCTCTCAACTAAACGGCGATGAACAAGAACAGTAATACTTATACCTTTATATATTCTGCTGTGATGGTCATCCTCGTGGCGGCCGCTTTGGCTTTCGTCAACGGCTCGCTCAAAGAGAAGCAGAAAGAAAACGTCGAAATTGACAAAATGTCGCAGATTCTGCGTTCGGTCAAGATAGATGCCGGACTCAAGGAAGCCAAGGGACTTTTTGAGAAGACCATCGTCAACGCCTATATCATCAATGCTGAAGGTCAGGTGACGGATGACAACAAGGACAATGCCTTTGCCGTGGAAATGAGCAAAGAAGTCGCCAAGGATGTCGCCGACCGTCAACTTCCGGTTTTTGAAGCCAAAATCGACGGTGCCCTCAAATACATCGTGCCTTTGTACGGTGCCGGTCTCTGGGGACCGATTTGGGGTTATATCTCGCTCGACAACGATGCCAATACGGTTTATTCCGCCACGTTCTCACACGCCAGTGAGACGCCGGGTCTGGGTGCCGAGATCACGACTCCGAAATTCCAGGCTCCGTTCACGGGCAAACATATTTTCCGTGACGGCGTTTTCCGCAGTCTGGCCGTTCTGAAAGCCGGTCACAAAGCCGACAATCAGGATGCTGTCGATGCTGTCTCGGGTGGTACGGTCACCAGC
>JAZRWU010000060.1:0-2361 GCA_045599885.1 Bacteroidales bacterium
CGGATGCCGGCGGTATCGACCAGATAGAAATCGAAACCGAATTTATCGAAACGGGTCAGGATGGAATCGCGCGTCGTGCCGGCGATATCGGTCACGATGTGACGGTCCTCACCGATAAAGGCATTGATGATGGACGATTTGCCCACATTGGGACGGCCGACCACGGCAATTCGGGGAAGATCTTCCAGATTCTCATCCTCGACAGCTTCGGCAGGAAACAGACCGATGATATGATCGAGAAGCTCGCCCGTTCCGGAGCCGTTGAGGGCCGAGATGCAGAACGGATCGCCCAGACCGAGTTTATAGAATTCGGCCGACGCATACGACATCTGGCTTTCGTCCACCTTGTTGCTGACCACTACCACCGGACGGTTCTTGACGCGACGCAGAAGAGACGCCACCGACATATCGAGATCCGTGAGACCGTTCTGGACATCGACCAGAAACAGAATCACATCGCTTTCCTCAATGGAGACCTGCACCTGTTTGCGGATTTCCTCTTCGAACACATCGTCCGAGCCGACAATCCATCCACCCGTATCCACGACGGAGAACTCCACCCCGTTCCATTGTGCCCTGCCGTAATGACGGTCGCGGGTGGTACCGGCCTCTTCGTTGACTATGGCCTCCCTACGTTCGACCAGACGGTTGAACAGCGTCGATTTTCCCACATTCGGACGTCCGACGATTGCCACCAGTTTTCCCATATCTTTCTTTAATTATGCTGTTTCATTCAGGCTGATAGCCGTAATTCTTCAAACTGTTGTCGCTGTTGCGCCAGTCTTTCTCGACCTTGACGAAAAGTTCCAGAAACACCTTCTCATCCAGAAAACGCTCGATGTCACTACGCGCGGATGTTCCCACTTTCTTGAGCGCCAGGCCGTTGTGCCCTATGATGATGCCTTTTTGGGTGTCGCGTTCCACAATGATGACGGCCGAAATGCGGACCAGATTCTTCTCCTGCTTGAACGATTCCACCACCACCTCGACCGAATAAGGGATTTCCTTCTGATAATAGAGCAGAATCTTCTCGCGGATGATTTCGGAAACGAAGAAACGGGTCGGTTTGTCGGTCAGGGCATCTTTGCCGAAATAGGGAGGACATTCCGGAAGGAGTTCGCGGATACGCTTCATCAGCGGCTCGACATTAAAGCCGTGCAGCGCCGCCATCGGAAGGATTTCGGCCTTGGGCAGACATTCGTGCCACTGCGCGACCAGTTTTTCCAAGCCGGCGGCATCGGTCAGGTCAATCTTGTTGATGACCAGCAAGACCGGAATGTCCATGGCCTGGACTTTGGTCAGGAACTCGTTATTTTTGTCGGAAGTCTCAATGGTGTCGGTGATGTAGAGAAGGATATCGGCATCCACCAAAGCGGAGGTCGAAAAGCTCAGCATCGATTCCTGAAGCTTGTACTTGGGCCTCAGGACACCCGGCGTATCCGAGAATACAATCTGATAATCCTCTCCGTTGACAATGCCGGTGATACGGTGACGGGTGGTCTGAGCCTTGGAGGTGATGATGGACAGCCTCTCCCCGACCAGATGATTCATCAAGGTGGATTTACCCACGTTGGGATTTCCGACAATATTTACGAATCCGGCTTTGTGCATGCTGCTGATGTTGATAAAAGAAAAACGGAGACGCAACTATTCTTCAATACTGTGTCATCCGTTGTAAGACGGCAAAATGTCCAGACCGTCGGTCGGCCCGCACACTGTCGTGATTTTGCTTTGACTCTATCCTGGCCGTTTCCCAAAGGAATCACCGGGAAGGGATTCAGGAAACTTTCTCTTCGATAGCCACCTTACCGCGATAGTAGCCGCATTCGCCGCATACGGTATGGTAGATATAGTGAGCGCCGCAATTCGGACAAACTGCCAAGGTAGGAGCTACAGCCGTATAATGAGTTCTTCTCTTGGCTGTTCTAGTGTTTGAATGTTTGTGTCTGGGATGTGCCATTGTCTTATAATTTAAATTAATTATTATCGTCAAACGTCATTTTTTTCAGTTCGTCCCATATCGGATTGCTCTGTTCGGGCTCTTCCTGGCCGAAAGGCTCAAAACCGTCTTGAGAATCATCTCCCGGCAGGAAATCAGCATCCTCCAAACCATCCTCGTCATCCGGACGGTGAGCCAGATGCTTTCTCAATGACTGCGTCATTTCGCGGTTGCACTGACCCGGTATATGGACGTGTTTCATCGGAATGGCCAAAGCGATAATCTCGTACAGGAACCAGGCGATATTGAGTTCGCCATCGCTCTCGGGGATAATCATCACCTCATCGCTTTCCTCGCGGTATTCCTCGCCGAACTTCACCACCAGATGACTCTGCTGCTCAATTTCGACAGGCATATCCTCC
>JAZRWU010000061.1:0-4153 GCA_045599885.1 Bacteroidales bacterium
CCTCCCGTGGTGAACATGCCGGCACCCCAGGCTCCCGGGAAGGCAGGAATGCCATTTTCCGGCATACGAGGTGGATGAGGAGGATTCTGTCCAGGTGCAGGTAATATGTCAGATTGAGCACACAAAAGAGCAGTGCCTGTCAAACAGGCCACAACAAACAAGATGAAACGTTTGGAGAACAAATGTCGCATAGGTAATCAATATTAAAAAAGCTGTTTTGAATTCTTTCAAGATTATCGTCCCGAATCATCGCACGACTTTCAGCATCGCACAGCGGCCGTCAGCCGCCTCCAATTTGAGCAGATAAAGGGCCGATACAGGCAGACGATGTTCCCGGAGCGACTCGGCACTGCCGCGGAACAGTTGCCGTCCGGCCACATCGAATAGGGAGACAGAACGCCAAGCCGTTTCTGAATCTATCTGCAAACAGCCCTGTCTGTCTATCCAAGCCCGGACCTCCTTGTTTTTTACGGCACGGAAGCCGTCCACTTTGCTGAACGCGGCCTCCACCTCCAAATCGGAAGACAAGGGGAACACATATTCAGGCTCCACCGACAATGTGTCGCCTTCGCTGTCCAGCCACGCACTGAAGACATAAGCCTCGGCGGGCACGGCGCTCAAGACGATTTCTGTTCCGGAAGCGAGCACAGACGACTCTATCCGTTCTTCCGTTTCCTTCAAACGGGCCTCCACCCGTCCCTGCAGCGTATCGGAAGGCAAAAGTTCAAATTGGAAATACCGTATCGGATTGAGCGCCGCATACAAATCGTCGGCGGTCAGTTTGTTTTCGGTGTCGTTATCGGCACTGAGAGCACCCCAGGCATTGATAGCACGGACTTTATAGGTGGAATTGCCTCCAGCCGGATCGCTGAACGAAGGCGTCTGCGAGAATCCGACAACGCTGCCGTTCTTGTAAATCACATAGCCCAGAGCATCGTCGGTGCCAATCCAACGGATAAAACCGCCTTGTGCCGTAATCTGTTTGGGCATACGTTCAGCACGTTTCGGAGCCTCCACCGGCACAATCATCGGAATCGGATCGAAAGGATTCTTCTTACCGCCGATTTTAGCGAAAATCTTTTCGAGCGTCATCAGATTATAACGGTCGTTCTCCGAAATCTGACGGCTCCAGGCAACCCGTTTCGAGACATCGGCCAAAGCCGTTCCATTGGCGTTGAGACTTTGATACTCGGCAAAACAACAGTTCTTTTCGGTGCCTCCGCCCATCGTGGTCCAACCGGCGGCATTGATATGGGAACCGATTCGGCAATTCATATAGACGCTGCCCGATTTCTCCCCCCAAGGACGGCCGAGATAGCAGCTTCCCGAGCCTACACCCGAGGCCGCCGTGATATCGCAATCATGGAAGAAGAAATTGTAATACAAAGGATTACCATCGCTCAATCGGGAGCTGTAATCGGTATCTTCGGGGGCGGTGACATATCCGCCGGCCGTGCTGACAATCTTGCATTGGTAGAAATAGCCCAGACCGCCCGCATAAATGAAATCGACGGCGCCTTCAATCGTACATTTATAATAGAAATAGCGGCAGGTTTTCTTGGTGCGGTGCGTGTCTTGATAGCCCGTGATGCGGCAATGATTCAACACCTGACGGTCGCCGCACTGATAGAGTGCGATGGCCTGAGCCGTGCGGGAGGTATTCTCGACCGTGATGTTCTCCATATAGAAATCGGGCGAAGTGACAATCATCGTGGGACAGGTCGTTCCATCGGCTGTAATCGTGCCTTTGCCGGGATATTCAATGCTTTTGCCCTGATAATCATCCCAAGTGATGATGACTTTGTCCATATCCTCACCTATCAGACTGATGACCTTGCTGCTGCTCTGCCAGCGGTTGCCGATGAACACCTTCTCCTTATAGGTACCGGCTTTGACGAAAATCAAGGCTCGCTCTCCGTTGTCGGGAACGGCTTCGATGGCTTCGTTGATGGTTTTGAAATCGCCGCTGCCGTCCTGTGCGACGACAAAATGGTAAGGCTTGGCATATTCCATAGGAATTTCCTCGCCGCAAAGGCTGTTCAGATAGACATCCAGGACAGAATAACCGCTTTTGAGAATGGTCCGGCCGTCCATAGCATCGGCAGGATTGAGTCCGTGAGCCAGTTCCCAGGCATCGTCCATACCGTCGTGATCGGCATCCACAATCTCGTTATAGGTCTGATAGTCAGGATAGCCGCCCACATCCTCAGGGCTGTCGATGATGCCTTGGCGTCTGCTGTGTGAACCCTTGTAGAAAGCTTTGCCTGTGCGGACCTCCTCGATGATGCGGCGGTCAACCGTATCGCGGGGGAAGGCGCCGACACCCAGCAGGACGCTTTCATAAGCCTCTTGTGCCGTTTCGGTCATCACGGGGTCGCTCACCTCAAAGTGCTCTTCCGAAATCAGTTTGGTTTTCGCAATACCTTTACTGGTATATTGACTGGCGTCCAATCCGTTGTAATTGTTGGAGTTGCGGTCAACGTTGGCAGTGCCTTCCATATAATTGCCGTTCATATACCACAAGGGAATCTGCGAGGTCTTCTGATTCTCATTGAACGATGACTTGACGAAATACGAACTACTGCTGCCCGGATAGGCAGGTCCCGGTTTGTAATAATTGTTGACCATATTGACCCGGTGACGGTTGCCCTGCACCAAATCGCCTCCGTAGCAGGCACCCTGATTGCCCCAGTCGTAATTGACATTGTTGACGTAGTCTATCAGCACATCCAAGTCGTTGCTGCGGGCCCCGTTGAAACGCGGCGAACGGTTCATGTTGTGAGCCAGCAGATTATGATGATAGGTCGCGCTCTGCCCGCCCCATTGGGAACCATAACCGCGTGCGCCTTTTCCATGACCGGCATCGTAGAGACCTTCGTGGACAATGCACCATTGGACAGTGGTCAGCGTATTGTCGTAAATGGTCATATTCTCCTCTCCCGACCAACCGAAAGTGCAATGGTCGATAATCCAGTTGGAACCGTTCTCGATGCCGATGCTGCCACCCGGAATGAAATCGCCGTCGTCGCCCAAACCGACACGGAAACGCAGATGTCTTATTATCAAATTCTTGCTTCCTCCAAAATTGCATTTGGCACCGCGGATGCAGATACCGTCCCCAGGAGCCGTCTGTCCCGCAATGGTCGTACCCGCCGTACGGCCGCAGCGGATGTCCCCGGCCAGACGGATAACGCCCGAGACACGGAAAACCACGGTGAGCGGTTCGGAAGGATATTGCTGCAAAGCCCAACGGAAACTGCCGACTGGGGGATAGCTGACATTGTCCGAAAGGTTGGTGACTTCCACCACACGACCTCCACGGCCACCTGTAGCCCACTTTCCATATCCTTCGGCCGTGGGGAAAGCCGGTGCCTGGGCGCAAAGAGTCAGACTGAAGGCAGCCATCATCATCAGGCACAGCGATTGAAATAAACGGTTCGTTTTCATTAGGGTAAAATTTAATGGATTCATCAAAAAGTTTGGCCAATCATCCAATGAGACAAACTTATATAAAAATATCGGAAAATCCCGCGAGCTCTGATTCAAAATCCTGTCACCCGCATGAATTATCATTCTTTGAGGAGATTTAAGTTTTTTACAAAATCCGGCAAGGCGATAAAAACTATTTTTGCAAGAACGCAATGTGCCCCCTATGAGGGGGCTTGTATCAGACAAGCGAATAATCTTTATTCCGATGACAAAAAACGCCAGACGCACTACCCTGTTGCTGATTGCCCTGCTGATAACGGGCATCATTCTGTTGCCACGCTTTCAACAAAAGCATCGGGGAACTCCCGAACCATCCTCCCAAGCCTCTCCGACGCAAAGAGGCAAAGCCTTGAATGTCAATGCAGAAATCGTCAGGATACAGACGATGAGCGACCGCAATATCACCACAGGCAACATCATTCCATCCGAAGAGGTGGATCTTTCGTTCGAGACTTCCGGCAAAGTCGTGGCCATTTATTTCAACGAAGGCGAATTCGTGACCAAAGGCAAACTGCTGGCCAAAATCAACGACCTACCCCTGCAGGCCCAGCTCAAGAAACTCGAAGCCCAGGAACCGCTGGCCAAGGAAAGGGTGTACCGCCAACAGACTTTGCTGGAGAAAAACGCCGTGAGTCAGGAAGCCTACGAAGCCGTCCGCACCGAA
>JAZRWU010000062.1:0-2169 GCA_045599885.1 Bacteroidales bacterium
ACCTATACCGACGGCAAATCCGCTTTGACGCAGGCGGACAGCACCTACACCTACGAAACGGCAGAGTACAACGGCTTTACCGTGCCCGCCGAGTGTCTGGATGTGCTGAAACAGGCCGAAAAAGACATTCAAAATGCCAGAATCAAATACGGCGTGGCTATGACGGTGGGTGAAACCGAAATTTCCGTGCCCGAATTCGGAATGTGCTACTATGATACATACTCAAACTATCTTAGCGGCAACAAAAGCGATTTGACGGGCGGCAAACCGAAAACGGATGCCCTGCCTGCCGAACAGAAATATTCCCGGTCCGATATTACATGGCAGGACAGACTGGCGGAAGTAACCCGGGAAGATATTCAGGAAATGTTTGTGAAATATCAAACGGCCTTGCGTGCCGGCGTGATGTTGACGGATGCGGAACTGGAGGATTGGAAATCCCACAAAACCGCACTGGAATCGGTTGCGCATAACCAGAACACGGAGCCTAACGCATTGGTGGCCAATGCCTATTCCGAAGGGGTCACCTTTGACATATACCTCTACCATTATCTGATAAGGCTATACGGGTATGAGTATACGCAGCTTCTGACAAAGCAGTATGAAGACGGATTGACTGCGGAAAAGAAAGCACAGCTTTTCGAAGAGGATCCCATGGAGTATCTGTATGTCGATGCTCATATTTTCTGTGTCTCTCCTTCCTCCGAGATAACGGAAAAACAGCTGAAATCCATCCACGATGAAGACAGCTTTCTGGAATTTGCATCCAATTTCTATGATGAGGGATCGGGATTCACCAAGGAGGCCGCTTCCTACGAAACCCGTTGGCAGCGTGTGAGACGGTCGGTTCTGGGCCAGAAGCTCGGCGGCGATGTGGTGGATTATGTATTCAGCGCAGACCGCAAAGATGGCGATGTGGGACTGGCTTACAGCAATCAGTACCTTTGTGTGGTCTATATTGACAGGGCACCTTACGATTCTCACAGCATTGATATCCGGCAGGCAACCCTGTACTATAACAACATCACCAAAACCAACTCCCCCACGCAGGAAGAACTGGAAAACTACAATAACGGTTTGAAGATGCTGAAAGAAGAATGGGAAGCAAGCGATAAATCTGCGGATGCAATGGAGATCATCGTCCACGACTTCAGCGGAGATGATTATGCCCCGGCAGGCGGCGTAATCAAAAGTCTTCGCCGAAGCGATGCGGACCGCAATGCCGTAACATGGCTGTTTGATGAGCCGAGAAAGCCGGGAGACAGCACGCTGATAGAAACCGGCACAGGCAGCCTTTTACTCCTGTTTGAAGAAGACCACCCGGAGGATAAGGATTCCGACTACTATGTGACCCTGCGTTATCTGGACGATATGCTGGTGGCTGATATGAATAATCTGAAAAACGCGAAGAATGCCGAAGTCAACGTGAAACAGTCAGGCATGGAAAAAGCGCTTGCTTTGGGTGAAGAATCGGTGAGAAAGACACTGGTAAAGAACGGAACCCTGACGGAACAGTAAAAATACAAAAGTGAAAAAGCCGTTACCAACCGATTGCTCGGCGGGTAACGGCTTTTTTGATTACAGAATAATTCGGATATGTTCCGCAATTACCATTTGTGGGCTTTTTCGGGGTTGGGGCAGCCCATGCAGTCGGTGGTGCGGTAATCGGATTTTGCCCAGCGTACGGCGTTCAGGATAACGCGCTGCACATCGGGATTCTTGTAGATGGGGTAGGTTTCATGGCCGGGCTGGAAGTAGAAGACCTTGCCGTTGCCTCTTTGCCATGTGCAGCCGGAGCGGAACACTTCGCCGCCGGTGTACCAGCCCATGAATACGATTTCATCGGGGGTGGGAATGCCGAAGGGCTCGCCGTAGGTTTCGTCGGCGGGAATCTCAAAGAAGCGGTCAAAGCCTTTGGCAATGGGGTGGTAGGGGGCACTGACCCAAACGCGCTCCATATCGTCGCTTTCCCGCCAGATAAGGGAGCAGCTGGTGCCCATCAGGCGCATGAAGGGCTTGGATTTGTGGGCGGAGTGAAGGAAGATGGCACCCATGCCGTTGAGCACGGCCTCCTGCACCATGGCGGCCTTTTCGTCGGGCACCTTGTTGTGACCGCAATGGCCCCACCAGATGATAACATCGGTGTCGTCCAGAATCTCCTGTGTGATG
>JAZRWU010000063.1:0-2909 GCA_045599885.1 Bacteroidales bacterium
TCCGCCAAGGTCTGTTGTCGGAGAAAGAGTACATGCCCGCCCTGCTCAAAGCCTGGAGCGCCATGAGTGAGTCGCTGCATCCCGACGGTTTCCTCGGATACATCCAAGGCACCGGCAAAGAGCCGAAAGACAGCCAACCCGTCACCTACGACACGAATCCCGATTTTCAGGACTTTGCCTACGGCTGCTATCTTCTGGGATTGGCCGAGCTGTACAAATTGTGTTTGTAGAATCCGTTCCGAATTTGCAGGCAACCTATTGAATTTACATTTTTTCCTCTTACCTTTGCAGGCTGGAAACAAATAAGTATCACTTATACTATCACATTTATATTATGAAAAAAATCAAATTTTTGGCTTTGGCAGCCCTGCTTCTGGGCGTAACCTCATGCACCACTCTCAGCAGCCTTGCCGGTTCCACCGCCGGTACCGCCGGTCAATCGGTAGGAACTTCTCTTCTTTCACTTTACCAGCAGTATAAGGCCAATGGGAAAATCGACATGACCAACCTCAACAACATCGCCACCGTGGCCTCTCTGGTTTCCAACTGTCAGGACATCAAGACCGCCATCTCCGGCTCGGAATATTACACCGATTTTGTCAAAGGTCTGATCAACGGTTCCAAAAGCATCGTCAACAACAAGAATTCCTCCACCGTAGTCGATGCATTGAGTTCTGTCGCCAACCTCAACATGAATTCTCTGACTCAAGCCGCCGCCGCCGTATTGGGCAGTTCCGCCGCCGCCAATGCCGTCAGCGCACAGCCAAAAGCCGGCACCACCACTTCCAGCGCCGTCAAGGTCAGCAACTCCGGTGCCACGCTGGGACAGACCTCTGCCAACGTAGCCAAATCGGCCGACAACGTAGCCAGCACGCTGAGCAGTGTACTCGGGCTGTTGGGTAAATAATCCTACCTAAATATCCATTTTATTCACTTTATATTATTCAAACAATGAAACTCAGTAAAATTCTCGCAGCCGCTTTCGTATTGGCTCTCCCGATGTTTGTTTCATGTACCCAGGAGACTCTCAGTGTTGACTATGATGAAATCGAGTTTGAAGGCATCGGCGTTTCCTACGACATCAACATCCTTTCCGGCAATGGCAATTACAATGCCATGACCAGCAATGCCGAGGTGGTTCTCGCCTCTGTTTCGGGCGATGTAGTCTCCCTCACCGCTGTTGGCGAAGGCGAAGCTCAAGTCACTGTGACCGATGCCGCCAACCAGAGCGTAGTCATCTATGTAAGCGTTGTTCCCGCTCTTTCGGATGCTCTTGCCTTTACTCTGGGTCACCCGGGCTCAACGGCCAATCCCGAGAGCAAGTTCGGTATCAAGTACAACCAGAACACCGATGCCAAGACCGCTCAGTTCAAGGCCATCGTCACCGGAACTTTCGTTATCCTGAATGAAGATTCCTTCAAGGCTATCGACACCAGAGGCAAACTCGCCGAGGCTTACAACAACGGCAGCAAGGTCAACGAATTCAAAATACAATCTGACGCCAATTTCAAACCGGTTTACTTCATCGTTAAAGACGGTGACATCATCCGCCTTATCGAAATGACCGAGCTGAAATTCGAAGCCGGCAAGAACGTCGCTTCTTTCAAAGAAAGACATTAATCCGTCCCACATTCCGGTTTCTTTGCCGGGATACATCCAGGAATCAGGGGCCATCCGGTCCTTGATTCTTTTTTTTGACTATCTTTGCGGCGTTATGGAAGAAATCGTACTCAACGCACACAACAAAGCGGAATATCCCCCAGCCCATACGGCGGAGCATCTGCTCAACGCCACGATGGTGAGGATGTTCGGTTGTCCGCGCAGCCGCAATGCCCATGTGGAGCGCAAAAAATCCAAATGCGACTATTTTCTGGAGCACTGCCCGGACGAAGCGCAGGTAAAAGCCATTGAGACAGCTATCAATCAAGTGATTGAAGAAGATTTACCCGTCACGGTGGAATTCATGGCCAAAGAAGAAGCTGCCCAATGGGTGGATTTGAGCAAATTGCCCGAGGAAGCCTCCGACACCCTCCGGATTGTCAGAATCGGCACCTATGACGCCTGCGCCTGCATCGGTGCCCATGTCGCCAACACCAGGGAAATCGGAGCTTTCCGCATTCTCAGCCACGACTTCAACGAAGGTGTATGGCGGGTGCGTTGGAAAACCGAATCTGTATTATGAGTTTTTTCGAGATTCTGCTGATTGCGGTCGGTCTGGCAATGGACTGCTTTGCCGTTTCCATCGTCTGCGGCTTCATTTTCAAACGGGTCCAATGGCTGCCGATGCTGCGTATCGCCCTCCTGTTCGGTCTGTTCCAAGCCGCCATGCCATGCATCGGATGGTTCATCGGACAACATTTCTACTCGTATATCTGCCGTTGGGATCACTGGATCGCCTTCGGCATCCTCGCTTTTCTGGGTGGGAAAATGATATGGGACGAAGCGCACGGAAGCGGCGAAGAAGCCGGACGGCACATTGACCCTTACCGTTGGGGAGCTGTTCTGACCATGGCCCTCGCCACCAGCATTGATGCCTTGGCGGTGGGGCTGTCGTTCTCCCTGCTCGACATCCGGCTTTGGACTTCCGTCAGCTGTATCGGAATCGTGTCGTTTGCGCTGTCCCTGATCGGAATGTGGCTGGCCATCCTTATGGGTAAAGGTCTGCATATCAAAGCCAATCTGGCCGGCGGACTGATTCTGACCGCATTGGGCATCAAGATTCTGCTTGAGCATCTGCTGGGAGTTTGAATCTGATTTCTATTGCTTATATTTGTCGCAGAATCAAGACATTCCCTCGTATTCACACTCAAATCGGAACACTATGAGCCGAAAAATCTTTATATGGGGAGCCGCAGCGCTGTGGAGCCTGTGCTCCATGGCAACCTACGCACAAGAAGCACCCAACGGAA
>JAZRWU010000064.1:0-5211 GCA_045599885.1 Bacteroidales bacterium
GACGGTCGGCCCAACGGCGTGAACCTTCGATGGTGATCTGTTGCGGAGTGCGGATACCGGCCACTACGTCCTCACCTTGGGCGTTAATCAGATACTCACCGTTGAAAATGTCCTCACCGGTGGCGGCGTCACGCGTGAAAGCGACACCCGTAGCGGAATTGTTGCCCATATTGCCGAATACCATCGACTGTACGTTGACAGCAGTACCCCACTCTGCCGGAATCTTGTTGAGTTTGCGGTAGAGAATGGCGCGTTCGTTCATCCAGCTGTCGAATACGGCGCAGATGGCGCCCCAGAGCTGCTGCCAGGGATCGTCCGGGAAATCGTTGCCGGTGTTTTTCTTGACGGCGTCTTTGAATTGGTAAACCAGTTCCTTAAGGTCCTCCGTGGTCAATTCGGTGTCGAGGCTGACTTTGCGTTTTTCCTTCATCGCATTGATAATCACTTCGAAAGGATCTTCATCTTCTTTCTTGACGGGTTTCATGCCGAGAACGACGTCACCGTACATCTGGACGAAACGGCGATAGGAATCCCAAGCAAAACGGGGATTGCCGCTGCGTTTGGCAATGACTTCCACGGCCTGGTCGTTCATACCGAGGTTCAGAATGGTATCCATCATACCGGGCATGGAGGCACGGGCACCGGAACGTACCGAAACCAGCAGCGGATTCTCCGGATCACCGAATTTCGGACCGTTGACAGCCGTTTCGGTCTGCTTCATGGCAGCTTCCACATCGGCTTTGATGTCGGCTACGACAGCGTCCTTGCCGATTTCAAAATATTCCGTACATACTTCAGTCGTGATGGTGAATCCCGGAGGAACCGGCATACCCAACAAGTTCATCTCGGCCAGGTTGGCTCCTTTTCCGCCCAATAATTCGCGCATGGAACCATTTCCTTCAGCCTTCTTGTTTCCAAACAAGTAAACTCTTTTCTTGCTCATAGGGTTAGATTATATGTTTATAATAATGTAATAATATTCATTCACCGATAGAATGCGTTTTCCGACAACTTTATAAATATGTCGAAAATATTCACCATTCTGTTAAAGCCCGCAAAATTACAGTTTTTTCTGAAAACCGCCAACTATTTTTCACAAATAAGAACCTGTTATGATTTCTTTCAAAAATATTTTTATGACTCTAATAGAAACCGATTTACGATTGGAGCCATCATATTCAAAACAGGTTCAAAGCTTTCACCGGATGGTGACGACCGTTTCGCCGGGACCTCTCGGATTCCAACGGCAGCTGAGGGCGAAAGTCTGGTCGAGTTCCTGACGGATGGCATCTTTGAGCACACCGTCGCCGACACCGTGGATGAAAACAATCTGGCTGCCTTTGTGTTTGAGTCTTTCGCGGAGAACCTTTCTGAAACACTCCAACTGATAAGGCAATTCCTGACCGGGAACGATATGGCGGCTGTCTGGCAAGGCCTGGAGATGCAAATCCACCGTCAGAAGTTTCTGATGGGAAATCACAGGCCGGCTGTCTTCTTCATGGGAAGCCGCGGGCGTTTTCTGTTTCCGCAATTTGAGTTCCTCGCTTTTATCCACCGGCACGAAGGAACCGAAGGTACAGGGTACGGTGATGCCGCTATCCAATTCTATTTCCACATGATCTTTGCGGATATGCCGCAGATAACCCCGGTCCCGGGCATCGAGCAAAGCGACTCTCATACCGATTCTGAGCCCGGTTTCGCGTTCCCGTTGTGTTTCCCGCAGTTCATCCGCGGTTTTGAGGACCGGTTTTTTCCTCTCTTGACGGGAACCGGTTCCAGAGAGCGGTTCGGAATGCTTTTCCGGTTCCAAATCGCATTTGAGGGATTTGAGCTGGGAAAAATCGTGGAAAGAACGGACTTTCGTCATGCCTGTGGACGGAATGGTTGACGGCTGAAAGACAAAGCCTGGGCCGACTGACCGGGAAGAATCCCTTCCATGCGTTTGTACCGGAGTTCTCCATTGACCCAGGTCTGCTCCACCGCCCCACGGAAAGAACATCCCTCAAAAGGAGACCAGCCGCATTTGCTGAGAATGATTTCCGGACGCACCCGGGTGAGGACGTCAGGATTGACCAGCACGAGGTCGGCGTAGGCACCCGGGCGGATGAATCCACGGTCGCGGAGTCTGAAAAGTCTTGCCGGAGCGTGACAGTACTTTCCGACGATATTCTCCAGGCTCATCTGACCTCGGGCGCAAAGTTCCAGTAATACCGGCAGTGCGAATTGGATGCTTGGACTGCCGGAAGCCGCTTTAAGGCAGCCTCCTTGTTTGTCGCTCCACCGATGGGGCGCGTGATCGGTGCCCAAGGTGTCAATCCGGCCCTCTTTCAAGGCTTGCAGCAGGGCCAGGCGGTCGGAGGCCTCTTTGATGGCGGGATTGCATTTGATTCTGGAGCCAAGGGTGGCATAATCCTTGGAGTCAAACCATAAATAATGAGGGCAGGTCTCGGCCGTGATCTGTTTGTTCTCCATCGGACCTTTTTCCAGAAGAGACAATTCCTCGGCGGTGGAAATGTGAAGAATATGGAGCCGGGTGCCGAAACGGTGCGCCAACTCCACGGCCAGCCGGCTGGATACGGCGCAGGCTTCGGTAGAACGCACTTTGGGATGCCATTCGATGGGAAGATCGTCGGAATCGGCTTCAGGATGGCTCAGGCGGTGTTCCCGCAGCAGGTTTTCCCGATTGGCCCGGATGACGGCTTCCGATTCGCAATGGACAGCCAGAGGAATATCAAGTCTGGCAGCGGTTTGGAAACACTGTTCCAGGTTTTTTTGTCCGTCAATCATCATTCCTCCCGTGGAAGAGCCCATAAACAGTTTGATTCCAGGCACTTTCTGGTAGTCGGCCTGTTCGAGCTGACCGAAATGTCCAGCCGAGGCTCCCAGATAAAAAGCATAGTTGGCCAAAGAACTTCGGGCGGCTATCCTCATTTTATCTTCCCAATCGGCCAGAGTCACCGTCTGGGGCTGGGTGTTGGGCATATCGAAATAAGAGGTGACTCCTCCGGCGACGGCGGCGGCCGATTCCGAGGCGATATCGGCTTTGGCGGTCAGGCCGGGTTCACGGAAATGGACATGAGTGTCAATCAGACCGGGGAGCAGGTATTTCCCCTCGGCCTCGACAATACGGAGAGATTCGGAGGAAAATCCCGGCGTTCCGGCTTCTGTCAAGGCCGTGACGCGCTCTCCTTCAATCCACACATCGGCCTTGCGGACAGATTCCTCCTCTACAAGCCAGGCATTCCGGAAAACAGTTTTCATCAATCAGCGGTTGTTCAAGAGACTTTCTGCGGATATTTACGGAACAAGCTGCTGATTTTCAGGCGAATGACACCGATGAAAGCCTCGCTGAAGATGCCGCCGCTCATCTTGGACGTGCCCAACTCGCGGTTGGTGAAGACAATCGGCACTTCTTTGACAGTGAATCCGCAATGCACGGCCGTGAATTTCATTTCTATCTGGAAAGCATATCCTTTGAAACGGATTTTGTCCATTTCGATGGTCTCGAGCACCTGGCGGCGGTAGCACATGAAACCGGCCGTGGTGTCGAAAATCTTCAGTCCGGTGACGAGACGGACGTAGGTGGAGGCGAAATAGGACATCAGCACCCGTCCGATCGGCCAGTTGACCACGTTGACCATCCGGTTGATGTAGCGCGATCCGATGGCGGCGTCGGCTCCTCCCTCGCTGCAGGCCTGATAAAGCCGGAGCAGGTCCTTGGGATGGTGCGAGAAATCGGCATCCATCTCAAACACATAGTCGTAGCCCTGCTCTATGGCCCATTCGAAGCCCCGGATATAGGCGGTTCCCAAACCGAGTTTGCCGCTGCGTTCCACCATGAAAAGCTGGTCGGAGAATTCCTGTTGCAGACGGCGGACGATATCGGCCGTGCCGTCGGGAGAACCGTCATCCACAATCAGAATATGGAAAACTTTCTCGAGCTGGAAGACAAAACGTATGATGTTCTCAATGTTCTCTTTCTCGTTATAGGTGGGGATGATTACTATGGAATCCGATTTCATATCGCATATCGTTAAAAACACTCCAAATATACGGTTTTTTTCGTTGAAAGGCTAAGAAGCTGTTTAAATTTCTTATAACGATAATATCACTATGGTGTTTTCGGCTTTTTTGAGACTCTTTTTGGTCTGTTTGTCTTGCCCATCTTTTTGCTTAAATAGCCCGCTATTCTACGTAAAACGATAAAAAAAGAACCTGTTTTGAATTCTTTCAAAAAAAATTTTATGATTCGGTTTTCCGATGCCTTGATGGTCTTTTGGTCCGCTTCGGGCCATCATTTCACTCAAATCAAAAAATCCCGAGGCAATTTCAAACAGCGTCTGAATGTTTTTTTGTATTTTCGCCCTCAAATGAAAACCGACGGATTATTACAGGCGTATAAGCAACATCCTCTGTTGGGGGCCGCTCTCCATTGTCTTTCCGGGAAGGGGAAAGAGGGGGTGCTGTGGCTCAAGAATCTGGAAGGTTCTTCCAAGGCTCTGGTTTTGGCGGCTCTGGCCGAACAGGGACAACAGGATATCATTCTGGTCCACGACGATCCGGATCAGGCAGCCTATCTGTATTATGACCTTTTGCATCTTCTCGGCAAAGAGCGCGTGATGATGCTCCCCTCTTCCTCGCGGCATTCTTTCCGCTATGGCAACGATGATGCCGGATTCAGGATTCTGCGTACGGAAGTCCTCAGCGCCTTGGAACGCAAGGAGGGACAGCATATCATCGTGGCCAGTCCCGAGTCGTTCGTGGAGCGGGTGCTTCCTCCCGAGGAACTGGAACAGCAGACTCTGCGGCTGCACAAAGGCGAGCAGGTCGATACGCATTTCATCGGCGAAGTGCTCAGCGGGTATGGTTTCCAATGTGTCGATTATGTGTATGAGCCGGGGCAATATGCCTTGAGAGGCAGTTTGATAGATGTATATTCCTGGAGTTACGAATATCCCTACCGTATTGACTTTTTCGGAGACGAGATAGAAAGCATACGGAGTTTTGAGGTGGAGACCCAGCTGTCCAAAGAGCAGTTTGATGAAATCACGATTATTCCACAGGCCGGTGAATCAAAATCGGAAGGCTTGCCTGCCTGTGCCTATTTTTCCGAAAACACCTTGACCGGTTTCTTTGATCATGATTATTGTGTAAATCGTATGAATATGATATTCAACGATTTATTGCAAAAATCAGAAGCTTCTGATGAAG
>JAZRWU010000065.1:0-2658 GCA_045599885.1 Bacteroidales bacterium
CGATGCCATGGCTGAAAAGGACGCCAGGCGCGGCGTGGACCGCGCCATGAAGAGCGACAGATAATTCCATGATCTGTCCGGGCACATGTTCCGCTCTTTCCGGGCGTTCGGGTGCCTGACACCGTTATGGGGGTGCACTGGTTTCGACGGGGATCGTCGGGGGTATGGTAAGCGAGCCGCGGACCCTGGCCGCGTAAAAACGGGGAACTTAAAATTAACTGACAACAATCAGTACGCTTTCGCTGCTTAATGCGGCGCGTCGGCACTGAGCGCTCACGGCTCAGCCCACCGGCGTCATTGATGTGAGGGACGGGGCTATGTAAGCTTTGCCATAGCCCGGCACCATGAAGCTACTGAAGCGGTAAGCCCGTCTGTGGGCGTGCCGTGGAGGGAATGTCAAAATGCAGACTGCGCTCGAAGAAAACTGTACAACCGAATCTTCGGACAGGGGTTCGATTCCCCTCACCTCCACCAGATGGGTATTGGACGAACACTTACTTCTTCAGCGGCGGCTTCGCCGTGAGAGTATCGTTCTGATACCAAGTAAAAAGCACCATCTCGAAGAAATTCGGGGTGGTGCTTTTTTTCTTATCCACACATTCGATTTCCGTTTGTTCGTTTGCTATGCTATATGCGTACCCGGGGAGAAACCCTGACTGATGAGAACGCAAAGGAGATGAACGAAATGAAAGAGAAAACTGACCGTCTTGCACCGACAATTTACGATGAGACCACAGGTATACGATATGACCTTCATGGTGACTATTACTTCCCGAATCTGCTCGCTCCGGAACAGGATAATTCGGGGCCAATCGGCAAATGGGGTCTGATGCGTCAGAAATATCTGCAGGAAAACCATCCCGGTCTGTTTTCCAGACTGCTTCTTTCCGGAAAACTGGAGGCCCATCTGCGAGAAATCGATAACCAAGCCAATGAACGCTTTGATACGCTGATGACCGGATATAAACGGACATGGAACATTACCGAGGACTTGAAAGTTGAAGATCCCATGCACTGGATCGGGCTGATGAACAACGCCAGGGCTGAAGCCGAAATGAATGTTACTACAGAAATCGTGTGCTGCTGATAGGAGTGTACATCACATGAGGATTTTGAAAATGCTGTTGCGATTGATCTCGCTGCCGATGTTGGTTGCCTCCCTACTGGTCCATATATTGCTTGCTTTGATCATCGGCTTGTCATCCATCGTGACCAATCTGGTCGGTTCATTCTTCATCATTGGATCAATTGCCGGATTCATCACCCACGCAGCCCCGACAATGGTTTGGCAGACGGTCTGCATCGGCGTTTTCTTCCTTCTCGCTCCACATATAGCTGGTTGGCTGAATGAGAAAGTGTCCGGGATAGCCGGCACTGTATTTGGATTTTTGATTGGTTGAGAAACCCACTATACACACCACTGTTTTGCCGCTTCTTCGGAGGCGGCTTTTTTCGTTATATTCCTTGGAAGCCTTATAAATCATGGGAAATTCTCGACAGCACCAATGTTTTGTGATATACTCATATTGGTTATTTGTATCCACAAGTAGCCAATGACTCAAAGGAGAAAGAAACGATGGCTGACACAAAAGTTACCGCCAATCTTGGCTTTGAAAAACAGCTTTGGGATGCTGCCTGCGTCCTGTGGGGACATATTCCTGCCGCTGAATACCGTCAGGTCATTGTCGGGCTGATCTTCCTGCGCTATATCTCCGCCGCCTTTGACCGCAGATATAATGAATTGGTTGCGGAAGGAGACGGTTTTGAGGACGATCCGGATGCCTATATGGAAGAAAATATCTTCTTTGTGCCTGAGTGCGCCCGTTGGAATACGATTGCTACAGCAGCGCATACGCCTGAAATCGGCAAAGCACTGGATAACGCCATGCGTGCCATCGAAGATAATAACAAAACGCTGAAAAACGTTCTGCCCAAAATCTATTCCAATCCTGATTTGGATAAGAAGGTGCTGGGCGAAGTAGTCGATTTGTTCACCAATAACATTCATATGGACGAAACCGAAGCCAGTCAGGACCTGCTGGGCAGGACCTATGAATACTGCATCGCCCAGTTCGCCGCGAAGGAAGGCAAAGGCGGCGGCGAATTCTATACGCCTTCCTGCATCGTGCGCACACTGGTTGAGGTATTGAAGCCCTTCGACAACTGTCGCGTATACGATCCCTGCTGCGGTTCGGGTGGAATGTTCGTCCAGAGTGCTAAATTCCTGAAAGCCCATGGCGGTACCAAAGGTATGTCTGTTTATGGGCAGGAGGCCAACAGCGATACATGGAAGATGGCAAAGATCAATATGGCGGTGCGCGGTATCAACGCGGACTTCGGTCCCTATCATGCCGACACCTTCACCAATGATCTGCATCCGACATTACGGGCCGATTTCATATTAGCTAACCCTCCTTTTAACTACCATCCCTGGCATCAGGAGGAACTGACCGAGGACGTGCGCTGGAAGTACGGACTGCCTCCGTCCGGCAATGCCAACTTTGCGTGGATTCAGCACATGATCCATCATCTCGCGCCGAATGGCAAAATCGGTTTGGTGTTGGCAAACGGTGCGCTGTCTTCCCAGAGCGGCGGCGAAGGCGAAATTCGGAAAAAGATCATTGAGGACGATCTGGTGGAAGCCATTGTGGCCATGCC
>JAZRWU010000066.1:0-8936 GCA_045599885.1 Bacteroidales bacterium
TGTGTTTTTATATTTCCATTGACCGGTATAGATTTTCCGGACAGTCTCAGATTCTGAGGCGGCAACAGGTTTGACGGGCTCAGACGGAATGGCTTCCTCCACCACTGCCGTCTGGACGGCAGCAACAGAAGCTTGTTCAGAGATGGCAGGAGATCCGGCCTTTTCCTCCAATACAGTTTGGCCGTCAGAACAGGACGCCGAAGCGTATTGCGCATCCCACCGGTTCAGATAATCGGCCACGGAGCAAGTAGGCACGACTGAAGCCTGCTCTTGAACGACTGTCTCCCACGAAGGACTGACACTCATCGTTTTGGGAAGCAGCCACAGTGCCAAAAGAAGACAAGCGGCCATCGCAGCCGCCACCACGACAGAACGATGACGGCGTGGACGGACGGTCTGAGGTTTCAAGGCCTCGATATGAGCATTCTGCTTGGGCAATGATGTGCAGACCAGCGGCCTCAGGCCAAAGGCAGAAGCATCAAGCAAAGGAAGGGGATCGGGAGTGAAAATACATCGGCCTGCCACATCAAGGCTCATCTGACCGATATCACCCAACTGCACTCTTCTACCCAATCCAAGATCGGACTTCAATTCCTCTACGCGGCTTTTGATTTCGGCGCATGCCTCGCTGAAACTCATTCCGTCTTCTTTTTGATAAGACTGGGCCAGCAGACCGTCGTTGAAATTCAGCTCGACATTGAAACCGACACGCCGACGGGAAGGATACAACACATCTTCCACTTTCGAAGCGGGAACGGGATGGCAGACAAAACCACCCAACCCGGGCACAATCACACAATCGTGTCCGACCAACAAGTCTTCGATATGTTGAATGAATCTTTTCACGATATAAATGGTGTCTCGACCGAGAAACAATTCGGACGGACCGTATCGTCAAGAAGCGGTCCGTCCGATATCCATATCGGGATAAGACGCTGATTTTGAGGCTCAGTTTCTTAACCCTGAATAGCCTTGATTCCGGGAAGGACTTTACCTTCGATGGCTTCCAACAGAGCGCCACCTCCCGTGGAGACGTAGCTGACTTTAGAAGCCAAACCGAATTTATTGACACAAGCGACAGAGTCACCACCGCCAACCAAAGAATAGGCTCCAGCCTTAGTGGCTTCTACGATAGCTTCGGCGACAGCGCGGCTTCCGTGGGTGAAATTATCAAATTCGAAGACTCCGGCAGGGCCGTTCCAAAGGATGGTTTTCGAGTTCTTGATAATGTCGGCGAAAATAGCTTCCGTTTTGGGACCGATATCCATACCTTCCCAACCGTCAGGAATTTCCTTGACAGAAACGACTTGCTTGTTGGCATCGTTACTGAAAGCGTCAGCCACAGTCGAGTCAACAGCAAATACGAGATTGACACCTTTCTGTTTGGCTTTTTCGATGATTTCGAGAGCCAAATCCAACTTATCGTCCTCACAGATGGAATTACCGATCTTGCCACCCAGCGCTTTGCTGAAAGTGTAGGTCATACCGCCGGTCAGTATCAGGTTGTCCACCTTGCCGAGCAGGTTCTCAATGATATCAATCTTGGTCGAGACCTTCGAACCGCCCATGATAGCCGTGAAAGGACGTACCGTCGATTCCATCACCTTCTCGACAGCCATTACTTCCTTATTCATCAGATAGCCGAACATTTTGTGGTCAGCATCGAAATAATCGGCAATAAGAGCCGTCGAAGCGTGGGCGCGGTGAGCCGTACCGAAAGCATCGTTCACATAACAATCGGCATAGGAAGCCAGTTTCTTGGTGAAAGCCTTCTGACTTTCCTTGACAGCCTTCTTGGCAGCTGCCTTTTCCTCATCGGAAGCGTCATCGGCCAATCCGCGGGGTTTGCCTTCTTCTTCCGCATAGAAACGGAGATTTTCCAGCAACAAAGCTTGACCGGGTTTCAGTGCGGCGACTTCGGCGTCAGCATTCTGGCAATCGGGAGCGAAAGCCACGGGAACACCCAGACAATCAGACACATGCTGTTGGATGGATTTCAAAGTGAACTTGGGATCGGGGTTCTTTTTGGGACGGCCCAGATGCGAGCCAAGAATCAACATACCACCGTCAGCCAGGATTTTCTTCAGCGTAGGCAGTGCGGCGCGGATACGGGTATCGTCCGTAATGTTGAGATTCTCATCCAAAGGAACATTGAAATCCACACGGACAAATGCCTTCTTTCCGGCAAAATCAAATTTGTCAACAGTTTGCATATACGTTTGATTAATAAACAATTACAACTCGTGAAAACATTTCAGCCACAGAGACCGGAATGCGGGGCTAAGTTAATAAGAAAAATGGACAAACGCAATCGGATTCCGAGAACCTGTTCTGAATTTCACATTAGGGGAGATAGAACATTTCTTCCAAAGGAATGGAAACCGGCGAATTGTCGGCATTGACATCCATAATGTCGGCCATGTAATCCCACCACTTCTGCTGGATTTCGTTGGCACCCAGATCTTGAGAACCTTGTTCACCCGACACTTTCTGAACGGCGAAAAGCGTATTGGTCTCCTCATCGAGGAATATGGAATAATCACTGACACCCGAGTCGTGAATCAGTTTGGCCACTTCGGGCCAGATTTCCGCATGACGGCGTTTGTACTCCTCTTTCATTCCGGGAGTCATTTTCATCTTGAAAGCTAATCTTTTCATAGCAGTTTTATAATCAAAAATTTAGAAGCTGTTTTAGAACCTGTTTTGAATTCTTTCAAAAAAAGTTTTATGACTCATTATTTCCGCTGCTTTGATGGCCTTTTGTGCTGCTTCGGCCCATCCTATCGCTCACATAGCCCGCTATGTTCGCTCAACGATGGCACGAATCCGCCTCAAAATTCTTATCAAATCATCGGGAAATCATTTCAAAACAGCTTATTATAGAAAAATATGTATCGGATACTATTTCAGATACTTGTCCAACCAGGCAAAAAAGGTTCTCTGCCACAGCACTGCGTTCTGAGGCTTGGAAATCCAGTGATTTTCATCGGGAAAGACAAGAAGCTGGGCGTCTATGCCACGGAGACGGGCGGCATCGAAAGCGGCCATTCCCTGAGAAGCGAGGATTCGGTAATCGCGCTCACCGTGGATACAAAGGATAGGTGTATCCCAGAGATCGATGAATTTATGAGGCGAATTGGCGAAACTGCGTTGGGCAACAGCATTGTCTTTGTCCCAATAGGCACCGCCGAGATCCCAATCGGCGAACCACATTTCTTCGGTCTCGACATATTGCTGCTCAAGGTTGAAAATGCCGCTGTGGGCGATGAAAGCCTTGAAACGCTTCTGATGATGTCCTGCCAGCCAATATACGGAAAATCCGCCGTAAGAGGCACCGACACAGCCAAGACGGTCGGCATCCACATAAGGCTCCGCACTGACAGCGTCGATGGCGGCAAGATAATCCTCCATGTTCTGACCGCCGTAATCACCGCTGATCTGCTCCAGCCAAGCCTGACCAAAGCCTTGAAGGCCATGCCGGTTGGGAGCGACGATGATATATCCGTTGGCCGCCATCAACTGGTAATTCCAACGGAAAGACCAGAACTGACTGACGGCATCCTGAGGTCCACCCTGACAATAAAGCAAAGCGGGATATTTTTGGGATGGGTCGAAATGAGGCGGATAAATCACCCAGGTAAGCATCTGCTCACCGTTGGTGGTCTCTATCCAACGTTCCTCCACCTTTCCCATCTCCAGTTGCGAAAGAATGGATTCGTTCTCACGCGAAAGATTGGCCGTATTGCCGTCAGGATCCACACGGAACACATCGTTGGGAGCCGAGATAGAATGGCGCATTGCCACCAGACAACCTTCTGCCGGCAATGCGTTCTCATAATCGTAATCGCCTTCCGTCAACTGACGGATCTGACCGCCGTGGATATCCACCGCATAAATATGGGTGCGGGCATGCCAGATACTGACGAAATAGATTTCTGACTCGTCGGGATTCCAAGCCAGCGAATTGGCTTCCTGATCAAAATCCAAGGTCAGGTCGCGCATCAGTCCTGTCTCGGAATCGTAAAGCATCAAGCGGTTCTTATCCGACTCATAGCCTTCGCGCTCCATACTGGAAAAGGCAATATAACGTCCTGAAGGTGAATACAATGGATTGGTATCGTAGCCCATCATGCCTTCCGTCAGGTTTTCCGTGCGGTAATCCTCGTCCAAATGGCAGAGATAGATATCGGAGTTGGTGGAACGGGCGTATTCGACCCCGGTTTTACGACGGCAGGTATAGGCCACCGTCTTACTGTCGGGCGACCAGCAGAGTTGCTCTATGCCGCCGAAAGGCTTCATCGGAGATTCGTAGGGCTCATTTTCCAACAGGTCATGGACATGGCTCAAACCCGAAGTCCAACTGAAATCGGCCACAAAAGGATGAGGTATGGTTTCCACCCATTCGTCCCAATGCTTGTACATCAGGTCGTTGATGACCCGCCCGCTCGATTTGTCCAAATCGGGATAGATGTCCTGCACGCTCTGGCCGTATTTCACCTGAGAGACAAAAAGCAGCTTGCGTCCGTCGGGCGAGAACTGAAAATCGTCCAGACCCTCCGGCCAATCGGTCAGACAACGGGACTTGCCGTCTTCCGGATTCAATACAAACAACTGCATCACGCCATCCACGGGAGCCAGATAACAGATTTGCCCATCGGGAGACCAGCGGGCAGCCTGTTCCGCCACGGCGGTCCTGGTAAGGCAACGGCTGTTTCCCTGTAAATCCGTCAGGAAAAGCTCACGGTTTCCTTTGTTTTCAGGAATACTGTAATACTGAACACCATAAAGGACATTACGGCCATCGGGCGAGACCTGAATATCGGACACACGGCCCATGCTCCACATCACCTCGGTAGTCATTCTGTCATCGTCAAGCTGAAGCTGACTTTTACCGATAATCGTTCCCTTTTCGGGAGTCTGACACGACACCAAAGCACCTGCTGCCATCAGAAATAGGTATTTAAGTTTCATATTATGATATAGAAGCTGTTTAAAATTCTTCCATTGAGAATATTATTAAGCTATTCAAACTCATTTCGATGCGCTTTTCCTGTCTTCCCGGTGTCTTTTTCCCCTTTTCCTCTTCGAACAGCCCGCTATCCGTCATCGGAAAACGCCCCCCCGGAAAGTCCAGAAAAATCTCTATCGAACAAATTCAAACAGCCTCATAGAATAATGCCGCAATTTACACAAAATTTCCGGTAAAATCCAGAAATGGCGCACGAAAATCCCATGAAATCATTCCGGGATTTCCCGAAGGGCGACCGCCGGGCTAGAGCGGAAAGAGCAAAGTGGTGATGAAAATGTTGGCCGTCAGGATGATGAGATTCATCGGGATACCGGTACGGAAGAAATCGCTGAAACGATAGCCGCCGGGGCCATAGACCAACATGTGGGTCGGAGAACCGATCGGCGTGGCGAAACTTGAGGAAACCGCAATGATCAGGCCCACACAAAACGTCATGGGATTGGCATTCAAAGCCATAGCCGTCTCGTATGCAATCGGGAAGAAAATCGCAGCGCAGGCCGTGTTGCTCACGAACTCGGTCATAAAAGTGCCCAAGAAACAGACTACTGTCAGGACAATAAGCGGATGTGGACCGCACAGACCCATCAGCCCCGTGGAAATAGCTTGGGCAATACCGGTTTTGGTGATGGCCGTTCCCAAAGCGATGGAGGCGGAAAAGACCATCAGGATGTGCCAATCAATACTCTTTCGGGCCTGCTCGAATGAGCAGCAATGGAAAATCAGCATGGCGAAGGTGGCCAGAAGGCAAGCCTGAAGCAATGTGCAGGCTCCTATCGCGGTCAAAAAGACCAAAGCGACCATAATCAACGACGAAATCAGCGTCTTGCGGCTGAGGGAGACGACAGTTTCGCTGTCAAAGAAATGGATACGGCCTTCCAGATTGTCCAAACGGGTATGCTTGCCGGCCAGCAAGAGTAAGGAGTCACCGGCTTCGAGCGGGAGATCGCGGGGGCTTTGACGCAGCACTTCGCCGGCGCGAGCGACAGCCGCCAACACAAATCCGTTGGAATTCTCAAGTCCTGTTTCCGACATCGTCCTGCCGATCAAAGCGCTGCGATATGGCACATAAGCCGTCAGCATACGCTCGTCACGTTCCACACTGTCGAAATGGAAAACGTGCTCCGTGGCATTGACCAGAGAAAAACGCTCGCGGACTTCCATCAATTCATCAATATCGCCCGAAAAGACCAGACGGTCACCGCCGAAAATGAACTCTTCAGGACTGACCGGGGAAATCACCTCTTTGTCGAAGCGGACTATCTCAATCAGATTCCCTTTCCCGACCTTATCCAGACCGGCTTCGCGCAAAGTCTGCCCCACACAGGGATTGTCCGTCGGCACAAGAAATTCCACCGTATAATCCGACACGTTCTCGAAAGAGTTTTCAGAGGGAGCACGTTCCGGAAGCAGTTTGCGCATCACTATCATCGAGAGGACTCCGACGCACAGACAGAACAGACCGGCAAGCGTTGTGGTGAAAAAACCGAAGGCAACGCCTGATTTCTCCTGCATCATTGAGGAAATCAACAGGTTGGGAGTCGAGCCGATCAAAGTGCAGGCGCCACCCATTCCCGCCGCATAGCTCAAAGGTATCAGGAGTTTGGAGGGCGTGATGCCCAATTTGCGGCTCCACATTTTCACCACATTGACCAACAGCGCCACTACGACGGTATTGTTGAGGAAGGCGCTCATGACGGCCGTGACGGACATGATTTTGGCGATAGCCAGCGTATGCGTCCGAGGTCTGCCCAAGGTATGACGGACAATCCATTTCAGCACACCGGTATGGGTCAGTCCGGCCACGACGATGAACAGCAGGCCGACGGCGATGACTGTCTCCGAACAGAATCCGGCAAAAGTCTCTTTGGCATTCAGCACTCCACTCAAAAACAGAACGGAGATACCACCGAGAAACACAAAATCGGCCGGCAGTTTGGTGACCAGCAGAAGAATAAAGACGGTCAGAATAGTGACTATCGTTATCCAAGCATACACGGAAAGACCCAAGAACATAGAAAAGACATTGTCTGTCAGCGGATACGGTCGTAAGCGCGGACTTTTTTCTCATCTGCCAGAATTGCCCGGACAGCCATCATATCCAAAATCATCGCCACCAAAGGAAGCGAAGTACCGAAATTCAGCCGGAAGGAAGCTTGAAGCTGCGCTTTGGTAATCAGCATGAAAATCAGATAACCGAGGTAGAATCCCATCAGAGCCACCAGACTGAAAACGCAGAAGCGCGCCTGCAGGATACGTTTCTTAAAGCAGAACACCGCCACCAGCAGCAACGCCGCACAAACACAAAGTACGGCCCCCAAGGCCCAAAAATGGATATTTTGCTGGGCTTCACCTACTTGTTGAGTCACGGCGAAAGCATCAAACGAGAAGGCACCTCCTTCGTTGGTGAAGAATGTGCCCCAAGGATTGAATACCGCACCTGCCAAAGCCGCCACAGCGAGAAGCAGATACAGTGTCTGTATTCGTTGAATCATTATTTCTGTTTGTCGGTAAATGCGTTGTGATGATGGATCTGACCGTTGATGTATTCTTCCGTAGCTATCAAAGTCGGTTTCGGAAGTTTTTCGTAGAAGCGGGATATCTCAATCTGCTCACGGTTTTCAAAAACTTCTTCGAGATTGTCGGTATAGGGAGCGAATTCAGCCAGTTTCTTTTCCAATTCGGATTTGATTTCCACACTGATCTGATTGGCCCGCTTGGCAATTACCGTGACAGCTTCATAAACGTTTTCATCACCGACCATCGTGCGGAGGTCGCGGGTCTGAGTCGTCGTCGGAGCGACAAGTTTCTTGAAATCCATAGTCAATTTATTGTTTGATATACTTTTGTGATTGTTCAAATATCTGTTTGGCTTCCTTGTTGTACCGGCTTTCCGGATAATCGTTGATGAAATTGTAATATTCATCCACCGTGGCCTTGAAACGCTCCGGTTTCATCTCATCCACACTCAACTGTGCGTATGTGAATTTCGATTTGAGAATCAGGAAAGCGATATCGGGACGGTATTTGGAAGTCGGGAAATCCTGCAGGGCATTCTGAGCCGTCACGATGCAGGATTCATAGTTGTTCCCCAGGTAATTGCCCAAATTGTAATACAGACGGCAGTTGAGCAGAGCTTTATAGGCCAGTTTCTCCAACAGGTCATCCAACATCTGCTCCACTTCGGGACGATGGACGCTGTAGGGGAAATACTCAAGAAAGACATTCAGCTCATCCATCGCCTCGATAGTCTCCTCCTGTGTCAGACGGGGATCCGGCGAATTGATATAGGCCGCCTTTCCCGACATGAACCGGCAATCTTCAGCGAAATTTCCTTTGGGATATGTCTTATAATACAATTTGTACTGTTCCGATGCCGAATAATAGTCTTTGGTACGGTAATAGGCGTTGGCTGTCATATACAACGCCTGCTCCGCCCGGTCCGTACCCTTGTAGATGGCTTTGAGTTCTTCCATCAGCTCGATGACGCGGTTGTAGCGTCCCTGCTCGTAATACTCGTTGGCTTTAAGCCACTTCGCCTCATAGTCATCGCTCTTGAGGAGCTTGGTATACTCTCCACAAGAGCAAAGGCCGCAAAGCATCAGGACGATATAAAGATAACGCAGTCTCATCTATGCAGGAAAAACGTGCAAAATTAGTCAATCGGAGGCAAACCTCAAAACAAAAAACGCAAATTGTGCCGGAGGCGGCCTCTATGACTCGACGGAGTCCAGAATTTCCAGTCCGTGCTCCGAAAGCAAGCGCATACAAGCATCCAGATTATCCGGACAGATGATGATTTTCGCCTTGTCTCCGGTGGCAAAAGCATACATATACTCCACGGAAATATTACCGGCGGCGAAAATCGCCAAAACCTTGCTCAAGGTACCCGGTTCGTGGGGGAGCTGGA
>JAZRWU010000067.1:0-12177 GCA_045599885.1 Bacteroidales bacterium
TCATGTAATCATCCATCGTGAATTTCACAAGGCTCCCTTGGCTGTACAGAGATTTCAATGTTTTGACGCCGGCATAATACAATTCCACCCGATATTTCCCTTTGATAATGGTGGGGGTTTTGAGCTGAATCCAGCCGGTATAGCCCACATTCACTGTCAAAAGGTTGTTCAAGTAGGCATTGAACTCGTTCTCCCATTCGGGCTCGGAACCTTTCTTGCATTTGAAATATCCGACACTTGCCCAGGAACTGTTTTTGGTGGTGGCTTTCTTGTAGGTGTAGAAACTGGCAGTTCCGTATTGACAACTCTCTGTCAGGTCCACTTTGAATTCATTGGTTCCGCAAGGTGTTGAATAGAGATTGCCGTTGTTAGTGGAAGCTCCGTAAGCATTGACAATGGAAACAACATCGCTCGTGCTGCAGAAATCCCAAATCACGGTGACGGGTTCCGGGCAGTAAACTGGCAGAATCCGGTCGATTTTGTGGATGATACCGTTGCTGGCCTTGATGTCGGAGCGGATGATTTGAGAACCGCTGATGGAGTCTCCATTAAGATATGGACGGCCTCCATGATTCTCAATGGCGATAACTTCATGTCTCAGGCGGGTGTCGGTTAAGGTTCGACCACCCTCCGTACTGCCGTAGAGCAAGTCGCTTTTGTAATGGTCGCCATCCGTTATATGATATGCGATATACCGATGCAGGGCATTATTGTCCGAGGAGTAATTCCTATCCGTGGCTCCCAGATGGGAAGCAAGATCATCCACACTGTTAATGCCTTGATTATGATAGACATCATCTGGAACGGCGAAAAGAGTGTAATCAATCTTATTGACGGTGTATCCACCCATCAATTGCGGAATCGTATCGTATTCAATTTTAAGAGTGTCGTCCCAATGGGTCGCTTTGATAGCGTCAAGGAAAATATCGTATTGGCTTTCTTCCTCCAGTTTGATGAGAAGGTTCTCGCTCATCGGCCGTATGACCCCTCCAATGCGGTAAACCATGCCATTCGCCGTCTGATGGGCCATTTCCAAAACCGGAGCGGTATGGTTGATATAAATATTAAGAGTGTCCTGTGCGGAAATGGAACTCTTTTCATCATCATCCACATCCATATTGACAAATCCGTAACTCAGTTCCAGATAATCTCCGAATACAGTGGGAATCTGAATGCTGCCTTCATTTAAATATTGGATAAAAGCACCTTCGCTGAGTGAACCTTTCAGCATATGGACCTGTGCAATCTGGCGCAGATACATAGAGTCAAGATCCTTGAATGATTCTATGTTTTTGGATTGCATATAATTCCGCATGGCTTCGTTGTCAGGAGCAAAAACGGTTACCGTGGAGCTTGCGTCATTCAAGGCGTTGTAATAATCCGCATCGTGCAGGAATTGCAGGAACAACGAATACTCATCGCTATGTTTCTCCATATATGCGATATTGGTGATTTTGGTATCGTCTTCACCAGCATCTTCAAATAGTTGGCCCTCAAATGGATCTTTGCATCCGGCGAGCAATGCGAAGGCCAGTAAATATGGAAGGAACTTTTTCATAGACTTATTCATAATATGGATTTTGCTTCAATAACGTATTGTTTTCAAGTTCATCTTCCCAAACAGGGAGATAAAGAGCATCGTTGTCCATCAGGACAGAGCGGAACCAGGAAGCGGAAGCTTGAGTGTTGAAATCGAGCAACCGGCCGACAATGAAGGAATCTTTGTACTTATAATGGTCGCGTTTGCCGATTCGCAGCATATCATACCACGCTTTGCCTTCGCCGCAGAGTTCCATGGCCCGTTCGTCAAGAATGCATTCCAGCAAATCGGCTTCATTGGTCGATTCGGGTTGGATGCCGCAAGGGTCCAGATTGGAGCGCTGACGTAGAAGGTCGATTCCCTCAATGGCTTCAGCCCAGCGTCCGGAACCTTGCATGGTCAGCGCTTCGGCTTTTATCAGGATGATTTCAGCCACGCGGTAAATGATAAAATGCGGGTCGTAATGGTCGGGAGTCCGTTTCTCTGTCAGGACTTCCGAACCGAAATATTTCCAGCAATAGGATGTGGTTGCCGTTTCATAAGCCGTAGGTGACAGGATGTAAAAACCTCCATACAATGACCGTACGGCTTCAGCCATATTTTTGTTGGATATTCTATATTCCTCCGCAAACATTTCTGTCAGTTTCTGTGAGAACTGATAGCATTGGCTGTTGCTTGAGATATCAAACAGGTAGGGTAGATTATTGAGTTGCTCCTCTTCTTCATCCCATTGAAGTTCAAAAATGGATTCGTTGCTGTTGCCGGGATTGAAAATGGAAAACCAGGAAGCGTGTGACGGGGTGGAAAGGAATTTGGGGGCGTAGGGAGATTTCGATTCCAATATCAGGTCGCAATAATACTCGGCGTCTGAGTAATCGCCGTTCCAAAGGCATACATCTGCCATCAAAGCGTATACGGCCCATTTTGTGGCACGTCCCTTGGTCTCCCAGGTTTTGTCAAAATGCTCTTTGGCGCTTCCCGAGTTGATAACCGTTGTCAGATCCTGCTTGATTTGGGCAATCACTTCGTCTTCGTTTGATTGAGGCAGCTTATACGAATAGGAATCGTCTTCGTAGGGCTCAAGCACCAAAGGAACATCGCGCCAGTTGCGTACCAGATAAAAATAGCAGAGGCTCCTTAAAAAATATGCCTCAGCCTTATGTGAGTTAAGCATATTCTCATCATAAGTGTCATCGTTGGCCATAGCCTTGTCTGCATTTCTCAATATGGCGTTGGCAATGTTGATGACTTCATAGAAAGGTCCCCAGTTGCTGAGAGATTTGTCCGTTTCTTTGATGCGGAATTCTTGGAGATTGCTGCCACGGCGGTTGTAGAGATGACCGGCGCGGAGTTCTCCCAAGGGAATCAGTTCTGTGGTGACCATTTCCCTCAGGTAATAGTATCCGCCATTGAGCATCGCCTCAACATCTTCTTTAGAAGTCCAATAATAGTCACTTACCTGATCGTTCTGCGGATAAATCTCCAGCCAGTTATCGCATGAGCAAAATACGACAGCCAAGACGCTTATCAAAATCGAGAATGTTTTCTTCATAAGGCACATCATTTAGAAGTTGATGGTAATACCGGCGGAAACCCGCTTGGAACATGGAGTTTGAGAATTGTCCATCGCCAAATCGGTCACTTTAGACGGCAAGGTGACCTCCGGATCCTGTCCCGAATACTTTGTCCAGGTAAACAAATCGTATGCGGTAATGAATGTGTTGATGCTGTTAACGTGAATCTTGCGACAGAAATCTTTCGGTATCATATAACTGAGAGACAATGTCTTAAGTCTGAGGAACGAACAGTCCTCCACGAAGCGGTCGCTTCCGAGGTAATTCATGCCATATTGCCAGAGCGCACGGGGAATGGTCGTGTCGTCACCTTCGCTTCTCCAACGGCGAAGTACGGCAATACTCTGGTTATCAGAACTATACATGGACTCACTGTCCATTCTCGCCTTGTTGATGATTTTCTGCCCCAATCGATAATGGAAGAAAGTCGTCACGGAAAGATTCTTGTATTTTGCCATAAAGCCACCGCCACCGGTCAATAATGGACTTGAATTGCCGAGGTAAACGATATCGGATGAATTGATGACACCATCGTGGTTGATATCCTGATATTTGGCATCACCCGGGAAACAAGTGTATGTGCCGTTCTTCATGACGATGCTTTTTCCATCAAGATTGGTCATGATGTTGCCATTGGCATCACGGGCAATGGTCTCGTTGGTGTTTTGGTACACGCCAAGATATTTATAACCGAAGAATGAGCCGACGGGAGTTCCTTCAACGATTTTTTTGGCATACTGTCCGTTGCTGAAACTGTACGTGTTCTCATCAAGATTGTCGGGCAGGACTTCGATTTTGTTGATATTGCGGGCTACGTTGAAATTGAGAGACACTTTCCAGTCTTTATTCTGAATCACATCATAATCAATGCGGTATTCCCATCCGGTATTACTCATTTCACCTGAGTTGTAGTACGATATGGTGTTGCCTCTGGAGTTGTATCCGGTGGTTGACGGTACCGAAATGTTGCGCTGTAAAAGATCCGTCACATATTTATAATATATGTCGAACGTCATGTTGAGTCTGTTCTCCAACAATGCCATGTCAAAACCGCCATCGTATTCGGTGGCCGTCTGCCATTTCAGATTGTTGAGCTGGATGGAAACGGGAACAATAGCGGGATTGTCCCGATACTCGCCAATGGCGGAAAAGGTTCCCATATAGGGTGCCGTGCCGCTGGGCGCATCTCCGCTTTGTCCGAAACTGGCTCTGAATTTCAATTGGGAAAGCCATGGAACATCCACGAGAAAACTCTCTTCTTTGGCATGCCAAGCGAAACCAAGGGAGGGAAAGATGCCCCATCGGTTGGCTTTTCCTATACTGGAGCGTCCTTCGTAATTGGCTGTGCCTGAGAATACATAACGGTTGAGTAATGTGTAGTTGACACTTCCGATGCCGCTTGCCGAACGTACCTGAGAGTCGCCGGACCCCCAACTGGCAATCGCCCCTCCAGTGGAAGGGTCGGAGGCGCTCATCGAGGCGGCACCGTAAATGGCCGTCGTATAGGAAGAACTGCGTGAGTCGCTGGTGCGCCAAATGCCTGTGGCGACGAGGTTGTGGACGTTGTCCCAGTTCTTCCGGTAAATGAGTTTGTTTTCCGTCTGTAGAGCGAGGTTGTCACTGTAGGCATCCATGCTTCTGTTGGCATATTCGCTGTCCATGGTGACACCCGTGGCGGATTGAGGCAGAAAATCCCTGTTTTTTATTGTCTTGAACTTCATTGACACATACCCTGTATAGGTCAATCCAGGGAGTAAGTCGTAGTTGAGCCTGAAGTTCATTTTCTCTTCCTGTTGGTTACTGTTGTTGTAACTGTCATTCGCCATGGCAATGGGATGGAAATTGCTGGAACCGTTGAATGCTCCTTGGAATTCCTCGCTGTTTTGTCTTACGAAATAACGGTCTGTGGGCAGCAAAGTGGCATCGTCAATCCAATATGGACTTTTGTTAGGCATTTTGCGCATCGCTTCAGCACGCACGCGGTCTGTCCAGTTGGACAATTTGTCGCTTTGGGCGAAAGAGAAATCTGTATCAACCCGCAATTTGGAAGAAAACTTGTATGTGATATTCAGAGCACTGGAAAAGCGGTCCATATCTGTCCCAATGGTCGTTCCTTCTTCGTTGGCATAAGAAAGGGAGAAACGGTAAGTCGCTTTTTCACCGCCGCCGTTCATTGAGAAGTTGTTGTCGGTGGTGTAAGCATGCTGAATAACGGCAGACAACCAGTCGGTATCGGTATTGTATTCGTTGAAATACCGCCAATTCCGGTTGAAATTGATTTCGGGTGTGTCATACAGCAAATCCAAAAGAGAGGATGAGGTACTGACACCTTTGGCGTTGGCGGTATTCCATATAGCGTCCTCGATGAAAGCGACATATTCTTTACCGTTCAGCAATGGAATGGATTCGGGTTCGTATTTCGACGAGAATTTCGAAGACAAAGTGAAACGTGGCTTTCCTTGCGAGCCTTTCTTGGTTGTGATAAGAAGGACGCCGTTGGCACCTTTGGTTCCGTATATCGCTGTTGAGGCTGCATCTTTCAAGACCTCAATGGCATCAATATCGTAGGGAGAAAGGTTGAGAAGATCCGCATAATCCTCGTTGTTGGCCGTGGCGAAATTAAAACTGTCGTCAATGTCGGTGGAGTATGGGACTCCGTCAATGACAATAAGGGGATCTGCGCTGGTGTTCAATGTGGCAGTACCTCTGATACGGATGGAGTTTTTGGCGCCGGGATCACCACTGACAAGAATATCCACGCCGGCGAGGCGGCCTTGCAGAGCCTCTTCGACAGAAGTCACAGGTGTTATTTCCACAATGTCATTGAGCTCGATACGCTGCACCGCGGCAGTCTGTTCCCGTTGGGTGATTCCCAATTCATTCTTATATAGCCGGCTAGATGAGATGACAACTTCCGCCAGAGCTTTTGAATCTTCTTCAAGAACCACTGTGACAGTCTTTTGCCCGGTGTAGGGAATCCTTTGGGTTTTCATCCCGATAAATGAAACGACAATCGTCATTTCTCCGTTGTATGAAGGAATACGAAGTGAAAACTCTCCGTTGAGATTGGTCACAGTACCGGTTATCATTCGGTTCGCACTGTTGCGTATGGACACATTGACACTGATGGCCGGTTCCTGTCTGTCGCCGTCTTTTTCAAAGACACGGCCAGTCAGCATTTGGCCATCCTGCGCATGAAGCAAAGCGGGCACGCTCAACAGGAGAAACAGGAAAAAATATGTGAATCGTTTCATAAATATCGGTCAATTAAATTCATATACCTCAGAAGCATTTCTCTATAAAATGGATTCCTCCATCATTGAAAGTGAACGGAAGAAAATGGTAGTCAGGAACAATCCTGATGGCTTGCTGTCCGTCTTCCATGAGTCGGACTGTCAAAGCGTCACCGGTATCAACGACATCAAGACAGGTGTATTGATAACTGACTTTATGGGTGACGGGATCGATGAGTTCGGTCTCGTTGAGAGTCGGCAGCCCTTTGGTGGTCACCTCGTTCCAGCCCAGATAAGGATAATTCGTGATACCGGCCGTTTCGAGCGGGACGAAGTAGTTTTTGATGTAATACGTCAAAGTGTCAATGTCAGTCAAGGTGCAGCAGTTGAATATGTCCACGGAATCGGCGTACGATGTGGCGTCGAATTCAATGCCGGGAATCTGATTCTGCCGGAGGGCTTCGTAAACGGCCGTGTTGACAGGTATGAACATCAAGCAAGGCAATGTGGTGAACGTGAAGGATTCTCCGGAATACAGTCCGGCAAAGTCAAGAAGATTGGCAAAAGCGCTGTATGGCTGAGATTCATCGATTTTATTGTTTTTCATCAAAGCCTGAAAATTCTTGTAGGTCGTTCGGGAAGGATCTCCGGCAAACATACTTCCGGAATAACTGTAGGATTTTCCATTGCTCCACTGACCGTCTTCCCGATAAGAAGCCAATTCGTTGAACGGAACGAAAATATCTTCCTCCGTCTTATGGGTAGGATAGAGCAACTCATTGAATTTAAGACTGTTTGTGATGGCTCCATCCATGACATACCAATATAGGGTGTAATCAGGCGACATGTTTCTGAAAACATGAAGGCCCGTGGATGGGAGTTCGGTTTCGTTGCCCGTGCAGGAACTCAGATCAACCAAGTGCGCATAGGCAGTGCTTTTTTTCACACCGTCACTCAACGCTTTTCCGTCTTGTTCCAAATAATCAAAGCGGCTGTTGTAGGTGATGCCGGCAGAGGTAATCTGGTCGTTGTCGGGCATTAGTGAGATCATCCTTGTCTCATCCGACCACAAAGAGTTTTGAATATCTCCCAATCCATTGAGAATCAAAAGATAATGACTCATGTTCTTGTATTGGTATGCTGGTCCTGTGATAGAGGCGAACATGGCGGGAACGGCCACTTCTTCGCAACCATAAAGCAGACCATTCTCGCATAGGATGCGGTATGTCTCAGGAACCGCGTCGAAATTGACAGAGATGGGCGTACCATAACTGTTGATGATGTCGCCACGCTCGATTTCTTCGGGGAAGGCGATGTCGTCAGCATAAATACAATTGAACAGGAGTTTCCGCACGGATTCATTGCTGACGCTGTTCAGGGATTCGTATCCTCCTTTTGCCCAATAATTATGGAAGAATGTATTCAGCGCTTCGTTGGTGGGAGCGAAAATACTGTATCCGACGGATGAGTTCTCGGTCATCTGAGTATAGTCGGTATTGGGCCATTCACAGGCAATGGAGGCAAGCGGCAGATTGCTGGGACCGATGTGTTTATGGAGATACAAATCTTGTCCATTTCCGTATTCACGTGAAAGATATTCATCAAGGACATAAGAGGAATACACATCATACCGAGCCAGAAAATCCGAAAACTCTTCCCGGTTTTTCAATTCATCATAAATAGTATTGAGCGGTTTAAGGACCCTGTCAATCTTGTGAATGTATCCATTGCTGGTGATGATTTCAGGCTCAGTGGCAGCCGCATTAGCCACATTGAAACCGACTTCCTGGCTCCAGGGTGTGGAAGGGAAGAAATAGTTGTAATTCTTTTCGGGACTGATCTGTTTGGTAGAAAAATATTTATATGAAAACACAGGAAGAAACCGCTCTTGATGATAGACAGAAACGTAAATCTCCTTTTTATTATGGAATTCGATGGAGTTGGTATCTTTGCTGTAGGTACGATGTTTGTAATACATACCTGCATTGATTTCCTTTTCCTTATCGCTGACATCATCCCCTTCTTCGGGTCGGAAATTGATAAGTTTATCATCGCTGTAGGCATAATACATCAGATGAAATCCAATAAGTCTGTCCAATTCGGTGGAATCCATTTGAGAGATATCTGTCAATCCTTTTTGTGCGAGGAAGGCAGAGAAAGCCTCATCGTTGGGAGCCATTACGGTGATGATGCTCTTGCCGTCCACAAGATCCCGGTATCCGCACAGTTCAATTCCTTTGAGGAATTGCGAATAGTTCCCCTCCTCCTGTAAAACTTCAAAACTGTTACCGCGAATCCAGTCGGGCCGTTCGTAATACTCTTTCATGCCGTTCTGACAACCGGTCAGTCCGGTGAGAAGGAGCACGATGGCCAGAGATACGCCTGAAAGGCTGATGATATTCTTCATATTGATTTGCTGATTGAGTCAGAGTCTGATTTTTCTGATAATATCCTGATTTCCTGATAAGTATGTTTTCACCACATAAAATCCTTTTGGGAAACCGGCGAGATCGAATTCCGAGATGAGTTCGCAGTCGTTTCTTTCGAAAAGCGGGCGACCGGTGATATCGTAGATGCGGATTTTCTGTATGGGGATATCGCTTTTGACCTTTAATAACGATTCTTCCGAGACGGCGAATTCAATGTCGGCCGATTTTTTGGTGTTCAGTGAAGTATAATAGTCGTTGTGGTCGGAACCGGCGATATACTCGAAGTCGGAAAGTTCTTGCCTGACGATGTCTTCAACCAGACTGTTGAGATAATTCTCAAGATGGGTGTATCCGTTGGCGGCCACGTTGTTGCGGTCGGAAGGGAACTTGGGGTTCAGACCATGCGTTTCTTCCCATACGTCAGGCATGCCGTCTTTGTCGGTATCGGTCTGCACATCGCGGGTGACCAGTTCGGGCCAGGCCGACCAGGATGCGTCCGCTCCTTTTGGTTTCAGGTCATTCTGGCTGTCGATGATACCGCCGACAGCACTGTAACTGCCTTTGAAAGTGGCGGTGCCATTCCGCGTCTCGTTGACAATACGGGTGTCAATCTCATCCCGGTGCAGTGAACATCCCGCTGTGTTGAGGACTTTCTCGAAAGCGACTTGTGCGGTATGTGTGGTCACTACGCCGGCATTCAAGGGCTCAGTAAGCCGCATCGCCTGTTTCTCAGCCGCAGTGGCTCCTTCGGCATTGTTGGCAAAACCATAGGCCCAATTGTCCTTGGTGGTATTCTTTTCATACGGATCGGTCGGCATTTTGTAGGTGTCGCTCAAAGACGAGCACCAGTTGCCGCTGACGTAATACTGACCCCATTTCGGACGGTTGGGATCGGCATCGTCGCCCGTATTGGCGCTGGGGCCGAAAATCATACTGCGTCGGTTTCCGCTGGTTTTGCTTGACGGTCCCGGTTTGTAATAACAGTTGATGAAATTGGCGTTCATGCCTTCTCCTCCGTAAGCGCCGACCACCATACCGTAATTGTAGATGACATTGTTCCGGACATCAACGTTGTCAATGGCCGGCTCCCCGTAGAAATGACCGAGTCGCGGAGTCCGGCTGCTGTGATGGGCCATCAGGATGTGGTGGAAAGAAGCGCTTGGACCGCCCCAGATACCTCCATAACCGTGATTGCCTTTTTCGTGGTTGCTGTGTCGCAGACTTTCGCTGACAATACACCATTGCATCGTCAGTTTCGAATCGCCGTAGAATGAAACGCATTCGTCCACGCTCCATGAACAGGAGCAATGGTCAATGATAATGCTTTGGATGCCGCGTCCGCCGAGGGCGTCATCCTCCACTTTGGGATCGATGTCTCCCATTCTGAAACGCAGGAAGCGGATGATAACATTGTCGGCATTGATATGCACGGGTTCTCCGGCAATACAGATGCCGTCGCCCGGGGCTGTCTGACCGGCGATGGTCAGGTTGCCGTTGTTGATATTGAGAGCGTCTTTCAGAAAAATCGTTCCCGAAACATTGAAGACGATGGTCCGCTTGTTGGCCATATTGATACCGTAACGCAATGTCCCGTTTTTGGGATTCTTGGCATCGTCGTCAAGACTGGTGACATAATACACGGATCCTCCCCGACCACCGGTGGTATATCGTCCGTGACCTTCCGCTCCGGGAAAGGCCGGAAGATTATCCGCAAAGGCATGGGAAAAGATGACACAAACAGCGGCAAACAATATGTAGAGCTTCTTCATATAATGTGAATTATCTGTTGTCGGGGATGATTGTCTGAATGGAAAGAACACGGGAGATATCGGTTTTCTTTCCGATTATCAAGGTGTCGGCTTCAGAATACAGGCAGACGTTATCGAACCATATATCTTTTGTATCATTCATCGTCAAAGATTGTACACCTCGGAGGGTGGAGTTGCTGAGATATACGTTATGCAGATGAAGTTCGGGCAAGCCTTGCATGATGCCGACTTGTCCGGCGCTGACGCAGTCGATATGGTCCATATAAATGTTCCGGAATTCCGGTGTTCCTTCATCTACGGGCTTGAATTCTTTCGGACCTTTGGAAAAATAATACAAATCGAAAAGGATGGCGTCACTCTTTATGGCCGCCATATGGATATTGTCCACCCAGATATTCTCAACAACTCCGCCACGTCCGCGAACACTCTTAAACCGCAAGCCATTGTCCGTGGAGAGGAAAGTGCAGTTTGAAATTTTAACGTTGCGGACTCCCCCGGACATCTCGCTTCCGATGACAAATCCTCCGTGACCTTTATATACCTTACAGCTGTCGATGACGACATTCTCGGTTGGAACGCCCCGTCGGCGACCCTCTTCGTCTTTCCCTGATTTAAGGCAGATGGCATCGTCTCCGGCATCCAGAAAGCAGTCTTTTACCAGGACATTGCGGCATGATTCCAAATCAAGTCCATCACCGTTTGCGGCCCATTCTTCATTCATCATAAAAACTCCGTCCAAAATCAAGTTCTCGCAAAGAACGGGATGCAGACACCAGGCTGGAGAATTGCGGAAAGTGACTCCCTGTATTAAAACATTATGGCATGACAGCAGATTGACCATCACCGGGCGGAGGTACTCTTTGATGGCCAGACATTCCTCGTAGGAGAGGGTGCTGGTTGACTTTTGTTGTGAACCGAGCAAAGCGCGTTCGGTGGGATACCATGTGTCTTCCTGTTCGTTCAGCACGCCTGGTTTGTGGCAAAACTCATTCCAACGGTAGATATTGACTCCACTTTTGCGCACTGGTCTCCAGGCTTGTCCGTTGCCGTCGAAAATGCCTTCACCCATGATGGCGATATTCTCGGCGTCATGAGCTGTCACAGGTGACATCACGCGCCAACCGAGCCGCCCTTCATAATATGTCTCAATCAAGGGATAGTGGTCATAGTCATCAGTGAATTGGACGATGCTGCCTTTTTCACAGCGAAGGCAGACATTGCTCTTCAATTCAAACGGGTCACTGAGCCAGGAGCCAGCCGGAATGACCACCGTCCCTCCTCCTTTTTCATTGACGGAATCAATGGCTTTCTGAATGGAGGAGAGGCTGTTCCCGTTTTCATCCAAAAAATCGGTGATGCTCACTTCCAAGCGTGGGAACTGTGGCGCCTGAATGGCGGACATTTCGAATGGAAGGTTGTTGAAATATTCACCGTAGTCAGTCTCGTCCGTTCTCTGGCAGGCAGAAAACAACAATAGACCGATAACAGGCAAATATAAAATGAGATGTCTGTCCATATATGCATAATAACTTACGATGCAAATATAAACTTATCCGGACGTCTCAGGGTGTAAGAATTGTTTGAATAATCGGATTTATTCACATGGATTTGCTGAATTCAGAGGGACTCTTC
>JAZRWU010000068.1:0-13173 GCA_045599885.1 Bacteroidales bacterium
CCATGAATGTCTGCTATGACGATGAAGCTTTGGACAATTTCCTGAATATGGCTGCCAAGGTATCCCGTGAATATCCCGTAGTGGTTTCGAAATTCCTGACCAATGCCAAGGAAATCGAGTTTGACGCTGTCGCTCACAACGGAGAAATCGTGGAATACGCCATTTCCGAGCATATCGAGTTTGCCGGTGTCCATTCCGGTGATGCCACGATGGTTTTCCCGGCTCAGAAGATTTACTTCGCCACCATCCGCCGCATCAAGACCATCAGCCGTCAGATTGCCAAGGAACTGAATATCAGCGGTCCGTTCAATATCCAATACCTTGCCAAGAACAACGAGGTCAAGGTAATCGAATGTAACCTTCGCGCTTCTCGAAGCTTCCCCTTCGTATCAAAAGTGTCAAAGCGCAATTTCATCGAGACAGCCACCCGCATCATGCTGGATGCGCCCTATACCCGTCCCGACCACAACGCTTTCGACATTGACCGTATCGGAGTCAAGGCCTCGCAATTCTCGTTCTCACGTCTGCATAAGGCCGATCCGGTACTGGGTGTGGATATGTCCTCGACGGGTGAGGTCGGCTGCTTGGGCGACGATTTCGATGAAGCTCTGATGAATGCTCTGATTGCCACCGGTTTCAAAGTCCCTGACAAGAAGAAAGGCATTATGGTATCCTCCGGTGGCAGCAAGTCGAAAGTGGATTTGTTGGATGCCTGCCGCGAGCTTTACGATAACGGCTATCATCTGTATGCCACCTATGGTACACAAAAATTCCTGAAAGAGCATGGAATAGAGGCTGAAATTGTTGCCTGGCCCGACGAATTGCCCGACACGCCGCACCGTCAGATCATGCAGATGATTTCCAACCACGAATTTGATCTGGTCATCAATATCCCGAAGAACCTGACCAAACGCGAATTGACCAACGGCTATAAAATCCGCCGTGGAGCCATTGACCACAACATTCCTCTTATCACGAATGCCCGTCTGGCCGCCGCATTCATCAATGCTTTCTGCTCCAAGGGTTACGAGGACCTGCAAATCAAGAGCTGGCAGGAATACGATTGATGTTCTTCCACCGAATAGTTTCTTCCGGTGTTTCAAATACCGGAAGAAATATGGTTTTCGTTCAATATCTAAATAATATATTATGGGAGGTTTTTTCGGAACCGTTTCCAAACAGTCATGCCTGAAGGATCTGTTTTACGGAACAGACTACAATTCGCATCTGGGAACCCGACGTGCCGGTATGGCTACCTACAATGCCACGGACGACAAGTTCACCCGTTCTATCCACAGCATTGAGAATTCCTATTTCCGTTCAAAATTTGAGTCTGAACTATATCAGTTCTCGGGAAATTCCGGTATTGGTGTCATCAGCGATACGGATTCACAACCGATAGTCATCAATTCACATCTCGGCAAGTTCGCTATCGTGACGGTGGCCTGTGTCAACAACATCACCGAACTCGAAAAGGAATTGCTGGAAGAAGGGCATCATTTTGCCGAATTGAGTTCGGGCAACACCAATCCTACGGAATTGATTTCCATGCTGATTACGCAAGGAAACTCTTTTGTGGAAGGCATAGAGAATGTCTATAAGAAAGTCAAAGGCTCTTGTTCGATGCTGCTGCTGACCAAGGACGGCATTATCGCCGCCCGCGACAAATTCGGACGTACTCCTATTGTGGTGGGAAAGAAAAACGGTTCTATGGCCGTATCGAGCGAACCCTGCTCCTTCCCCAACCTCGATTATGAGATCTGTCATTATGTGGATGCCGGTGAGATTGTCCAACTGACCAGCGATGGTTGGACACAGTTGCGCCGCCCCAACCTCCGAAAGCAGTATTGCTCCTTCATGTGGGTCTATTTCGGCTATCCTGTTTCCGATTATGACGGTGTCAACGTGGACAGTGCGCGCTACCGTTGCGGTATGGGGGTGGCAGAGACCGACGATGTGGAAGTCGATATGGTTTCGGGTATTCCCGATTCCGGTATCGGGTTGGGTTTGGGATATGCCGAAGCCAAGAATCTTCCCTACCGTCGTTCCATCATCAAATACACCCCGACTTGGCCGCGCAGTTTCACGCCTTCGGACCAGACGATGCGTAATCTGGTGGCCAAGATGAAGCTTATGCCCAATCATTCGCTGCTGCGTGGTAAACGGGTGCTCTTTTGTGACGATTCCATCGTGCGAGGCACTCAACTGAAGGACAATGTGGCCGTGTTGTTCCAATGCGGAGCCAAGGAAGTCCATATGCGTATCGGATGTCCGCCGATTCTTTATTCCTGCCCCTTCCTGAAATTCTCGGCTTCGAAAAGTGATTTGGAACTGATTGCCCGTCGGAAAATTCAGGAATTGGAAGGTCAGGATGACAGGAATCTGGAGCAGTATGCGACTTATGGAAGTGAGAAATACAATGCGCTGGTGGAGTCCATCCGTTCGCAATTTGGAATTACTTCATTGAAATTCAGTTCTTTGGATAATCTTGTCAAGGCCATTGGCATACCAAAGCAATGTCTTTGCACGCATTGTTACGACGGATCAAGTTATTTTGAATAGGAATGGTCTGCAGATAAGATATTTTTCTTATCTTTGCAGTCGGATTTGAGAGCGGGCAACCGTTCACCAAGGCGGGGTGTAGCACAGTTGGCTAGCGCACCTGGTTTGGGACCAGGAGGTCCCCCGTTCGAGTCGGGGTACCCCGACCCACAAAAAAGGAGATGATTTCAAAGTCATCTCCTTTTATTTGTCGGGTGTTGGACTTCGCTATTCCTCCAGCTCCTGAATCTTGAGATAAACACCGTCCGGACTGGCTCCTTCTCCAAATACGTCACCGTTGGAGGAATGAGTGCGGACAATGGCGAAATCTTCGTAAAACTCTACAGAATAGTCAATGAATCCTTCGTCCTCGAACAGATCGCGTTGAAAGCGGGAGCATACGGGCCCCTCAAAACTGTCTGAGGCGGTCTTGAAACTGGGTGCGGATCCTACTGTGCAGATTTTCAATCGGATACCTTCGTTGCCTTCTTCTTTGAGCCATATCCGTTCAACGCTCAGATCTCCACTGCCCTTGTCCAAGTTTCCGAAACGCACATAATTGTATTGTCCGGCGATACTGTCGGCCTTGGCTGGTTCAAGACTCAACGTGATGGGCTCCAAGCGGTCCACATCGTTGAATCTCAAATCTTTCCATTCCAAGGTGGAATCACAGAACTCGGCTGCGATTTCGTGTCCTTTTCTGACGGCATTCATGACAAAGGCCAGATTTGTCTGATCGGAAAAACCTTTGATTTTGTAACTTCCGTCGGGCTCCCGGTAGCCGATTACTCTGAAAATGCGATGATTCCATTCCAGTTGCCCATTGAGGATGCCGTTGTGGCGGATATAATCCATATTCACCACTTCCCCGTTGACAAAGGAACCTTGAACGGAAAACTGTTCTCCGTTGACATCGTTTTCGTATTCAATCTGACGGATTTGGGTGGATTCGAGGAAGAAATGCAAATCCAACAGACCGTAATAACGGCTGTCGAAAAGCTGTTCGGGGCCTTCGGTTTGCGATGTCCAATTGCCGAATACATCTTCCTCACCCAAGTGCAGGACGTAGTTCTTCACCCCTAATCCTTTGACTTCATGAAGATGGATTCCGTCAGGAAGGTAAAAGAAATCAATATCCGCTTCGAGGCCTTCTTCTGTCATCAATCGGTAGGATACCATCTTTCCTTGCCTGTTGAAGACGCAACGTATGGTATAGGCACCTTCGAGCATATAACTGGCATCCTGATGTTTACAACCTTGAGCATCGTAATAGACCGTATCCCGGCTGCGGAGAACGTAGTCCCCGTCTCCTTCGCGGTCATAGCAACGGCTGCCGATCAAATGATTCCCGTCGTCATAAAAACGGAGCGTCCGGCTGACAAAACCGTCGTAGTCGGAAATGATTTCAATCACGTTGCCGCGGCTGTCCCGGCAAAGGCTGTCGCCAGGTTCATAGTCTGCAAACATCGCATCTTCGGTGCTGTCTTTGGCCTGTAGGGGATAATCTATGCGGACAGAGTCCAGCAGCTGGCCTTTGGAATTGAAACGATATGTTGTCTTGAAGGGATGATTCTCAGCGGCATTCTCTTCAGTCATCGATACGACCATCCCTTTCAGGCCGAAATCGCTCAAGTGTGTCCTGGAGGCTGAATCATGGCAAGCGGTCAAAATGGAGCAAAACAAGGCTACCCACAGGAAAAATGGAGACTTTTTCATACAAAAGTTTGAAATTGAGCCACAAAAATACATTATTATGCGCTTCTTTCCAAACTTGTACTTCTCGAGTCCCCACTTCGGAAGATTATTTCTTGACCGTAAGATATTCCTGCAAAGCCTCCCTAAGTACCTCTTCTATACCTTCCGTGACTTTCTGACGCGGCTCGAACATCAACGCCGACTGACGGTAATCCATTTCCAAGGACGGATACGACAGAACGGCATAACAATCCTCCGTCTCATCTGAAGGCGTTCCGGAGTCTGAAAACGAGGCGGGTGGTTCGGCCACGATACCAAGACTCAGCCGGTCTCCGCAAGCGCTTTCCACGATCTCTCCCACCCGATAGTCGGATGTATTCATAAGGATGCCTTGGGGCGAATAGACAAGCGTAGTGAGTTTTTTGGGATACACGGCATTTAATAGGTATTCTTCCGCCAACAGACAATACAGACAATTTCTGTCTGTTTCGTTGTCATACAAAAAGGCATAGTCCGAGAGATAGTGACTTGCCATCCGGTCGGTCAGCTCGCGGCTGGAGAGGTACAAAGGGGCGCTTTGACGTAATTGATCGCTTTCCGGTTGACAGCGGCTCAATGCGGAAAACACAAAAACACTGTTTTTCATAGTATGGAACTTCAAATTTCATGGACACAAAGTTAATACACCTTCAAAGGGAGGCCAAGAACGGCAGGATGGATTTTTCTGACCGAAAGACAGAATGAAGTCCCGTAGGAGCAAATGTCTCCACTCGGGGATAGAAAAAGAGCTGCTGTCCTGTCGGGCAACAACTCTTTATCTATCTGGAAATCCTTCAAAACAGCTTCTTATTTTCCGCTTTGTTCCAAAATGTTCAGGGCCATATCGAGGATGGTGGTATCATCCAATTGAACAATCCCGCCTTGGGGACCCGGTTCGACATGCAGACCGCAACTTTGCCCCTCACCACGATAGTTGCGACCTCCGAAATAGTTTCTGACCGTATCGACCGAGATGCCGAGTTCATCGGCGATTTTCTGCGAGCTGCCTTCGGGCAGGCGTTCCTTGATGCTGCGCAGTTCGTTGAAAGTGATTGTTTTAATCATAATGGAATAAATATTGGTTGATAATTCTAATTGAAATCCAAAATACAGGCGGCCAGCAACAGACTTAGGGTAACTGTCGCCAACACCAGAAGCAAGAGGTTCAAATCGCGTTTGGCATAACCGCTGTGTGTCTCATCCGGTGTCTCCATGGGCAAGTTGTGGGCCCGCAGGAGGGGATATTTGACAATTTGACGGTAAAGGGCGAAGGCTCCGTAACCAATCAGGGCTCCCAAGGCGGCTCCGCATAAAATGTCGGAAAGATAATGGACGGCAAGATATATTCTTGTCAATGAGATAAGGGTGGCCCAGATCAGAATGCAGAGGGTAAAAAGGCGCTCCCTGATCAGCATGGCGCTGAATACAGCCAGCGAAAACAGATTGGCCGCATGATTGGAAGGGAAACCGTACATACCGCCGTGATAATCGTTGACCACTTCCAGAAGGGGAATCAAAGCCATGTTCCGGGTCGGTCTCGGGCGGGCCACAAGAGGTTTGATGCAGTGTGCCACCTGATCGGAGACCAATAGCATAAGCGCCATCACCAGCAATATCAGAAAGGCTTCCGAGCGTTTGTTTTTGATCAGAATATAAATCCAAGCCATCACGAAAGGCAACCAGGCTATAAAATCGGACATCATCCAGCAGAAACGGTCCAGCATCGGAGTGTGCATAGCATTGAAATCCAATACTATGCGACTGTCCAAATTCATTTCTGCTAAAAGAATTCCCATACTCTGACAACTGAAAAACAGACAATGGCCTGACTGAAATCCAAAGTTATGAAATTGTTTTGATGATTACCCGGAAGTTGTATAAAATTGTTTCGTGATTTTGAATTCAGATGACCTGCAGTCCTGAAGAAGGCATCCACCCCACGTTTCCGTCTTCCAATACAATCTCCGACCATTCTCCCAATGTGCTTTTGATGCTGACTTTCGTGCCTTCGTGCAAAAGGAACAGGTCGTTGCCGCTGCGGTCGGGAGAACTCTTGACAGTGACCGAAGGCTCAAACACGACCGCTTGGTCTGAGAAGACCTGCGCCCGATACGACTGTGTGGCGAAAATTAAAGAAACAACACTAATAATCAAAGAGATAATGGCAATTATGAAGAAACTTTTCCTCCATATCCTTACCTTATTGAAGAAGAAAACGCAGAGGGAAATAAGGAACAGCCAGAACAAGCCGATGCTCAACCAGCTCCATACGTTGCTGGCGAAAAGCTCACGCACTTGACGGAACCAACGGGCCAGCAGAAAATCACCCAACGATTCGGTCTTGTCAACCACCATAGCCTCACACATCTCAAGGTTGAACTGGATGTCTTTGTCGTGGGGAGCCAATCGCAAGGCTCTTTCATAATTCAGTCGGGAACGGGCTATTTCTCCGGCTTTGTAATAGGCATTGCCCAGATTGTAATACAGTTTGGCGGAAATGCCATATTCGGCGGCCACGGTCTCATAATAAGCGGCAGCCTCGGAATACTCGCCGTTGTTATAGGCCTTGGAGGCAGCTGTCAACAGACTGTCGCAGGCGGAAGTGCTCGTATTGGCTGCATGAACGGGCCTTACGAAGAGAAGGCTCAGAAGCAGCAGAAAGGCAATCGGAAATTTATTATGCATCATTTTGAACAGTCTATGGAATTAAGTTATGATTTCTTGATGGAGTTCTCCATTTGGTCTATGACCTGAAGAGTGCGGGTATACAGCTCATCCATGGCTTGTGTGTTGGACGAAGGCGCATATCGTTCAAATTCACAAGTCTCTACAATCGACATATAGGCTTTACGCAGTTCTTCTCCTACCCCGCGCCGGGTGAGCTGGGCATCCACACTCTCTTTGGTCAGTTGTGATTGGGGAATGTTGAGTTTGTCTCCGGTGTATCCCCAAAGCGCTTTCAGCACCTCATCGTAGAAATGCTCCCTGTCGGCGGCTTTCAGATAGGTGGATGCGGTCTTCAGTCGTTTGACTGCCACTTTGTTGGCCTTGCGGGTGCGGACGGCGGAAGCATCCGCGTTGGCTTTCACCTGCTTACGGTACAGCCAAAGGATGAAGGCGAAAAGCAGCAGTGGAATCAGGTAGAAACACCAGAAGGCTTTAGAACCCCGAAGCCATTTCGTTTGGGATTGGAGCTTGAGTCCGTCCGTTTTGATATATCGGATGTCCTGACCCAATTGGCGCACATTCTCTTTGTTGGTGAAATTGCCGGAAACGACCGAACCGTCTGAATTATCCGAACGGGCCACGTTCAGTGTATAGGAATCTGTTTTCAGCGTCTTGTAGGAATGGCTGGGCAAATCGTAGTAACTCAACTCCACCGAAGGAATCTCAAAATTTCCCGCATATCTTGGAATCACCAGATATTCAATGGTTTTAGTACCATATTGTCCTTTGCCGCCCGTGTTGAAATCGTTGCTGACTTTAGGATCGTACACATCGAAATCGGCCGGAAAACTCAATTCGGGCGTTTTGAGCATTTTCATATTGCCGTTGCCTTCCAACACGATTTTCAGTGTCACACCTTCGTCTGCTTTCAAATCGGTGGTGCTGATGGATGAACTGGCCGACAGCGTTCCGGTGAAAGAATTGAAATTGGCCGGTTTGCCGAAGGGGAAAGGATCGACGGTGATTTTGACAGGTCTGGTGGTCAGGGTTTTGCGTACATCCTGATAGGAATCGAAGAAATCGTCGAACAGGCTTCTCGAACGCCTTTCCGAACGGATGCGGGCCACCATTTCGATTTCAGCCGGCTCGATGGTCAGCTCTCCGCTCTGTTGCGGATACAATACCGTCTGTTTCAACACCACCGTGCGGTAATTGCTTCCGTTATAGTTCTCCATATCCCATTCGCGGTTTTCCGGCAGTTCAATCTCTTGAGCCAGAAAGCCTTTCAGTTCGGGGAACCTGGCATTTTCCATACCGGCGATATCCACTCTGGAATACAGTTTATACGTCAGCACAAAACCTTCCTGCTCCATGACATGGGTTTTGGAAGGAATCACCCGGATAAACAGGTTCTCGGCACTGAGATTCTGAGAAGAGCCCGCTTGCGTGTTGGACGAGGAAGAGGAACCGGAGGCGGCCCCCGATGAGCCGGAAGGCGTTTTGTCTGCCGGCAATACAGTAATAGTCAACGGATTGGAGGTGTATTGCTCTTTCTTGACATTGACCGTGGCCGCTGCGATGTTGAACGTTCCCTCAGTATTGGCCTGCAAAGTGTAGGTGAAGGAATACCAGGAATGAGCTTCCCGTTTTCCGTTGACAATCGAAATCTGGTTGCTCATGGAAGTGGCCGGACCGTAAAGAATGTCAAAACCATCCAGTTCGGGTATCCTCAGATCTTTCGGGCCGTCGTCATTGACGGTATATACCAGCTGAAACCTCTGTCCCACCACGACTTTGGCAGGTGCTTGAGCGGTAAATTCTATATTGGCCGCCTGCAGCATCATAAGGCCGCAGAGCCACAAGCCCAGAAATGATATCGTTTTCTTCATACTTTTCATAATGGCAAATTACCAGTCCTTGTCGGTCTGTGTACGCTGTCCGTTCTGCATTTGCAGTTTTTTGACTTTTTCCTGTACTTCTTCCTCATCCTGCATCAGGGCATCGAGCAGTTCCTGGGCCTTTTCGCGCGAAAGCTGCTCCTGGGCATCTTCCGGTTGTTCCTGATCCTGATGGTTCTCGTTATCCTGATGTTCTTGAGGTTGTTCCTGCTGCTGTTGTTGCTGTTGTTGATCTTCCTGATTTTCCTCCTGCTCCTGCTCTTGCTCCTGGTTCTGCTGGTCTTGCTGCTGTTGTTTGTACAAGGCTTGAGCCAGAGCTAAATTGTAGCGGGTCTCATCATCTTTAGGATTGAGAATCAATGATTTGCAGTACGACTGAATGGCATTGCCATAGTCTTCCCCTTGCATGCAGATGTTACCTACGTTATGCCAGAGTGATGCCAGACGTTTTTTGTCTCCGCCTCCCGTTTCCACTTCGACACTCTCTTTGTCAATCAGGTGCTGATACTGTTCAAGAGCATCCTGTGCCTTTTCCTGACGATAGAGCGCATTGCCGAGGTTGAAGGTGGCTTGAGGCGAATCGGCATTGACTTCCAAGGCTTTACGATAGGCGATTTCAGCTTCTGTATATTGTTCGTTCTGATACAGTTTATTCCCCTGACGGATCTGTTTCCGTTCCTCCTTTTGGGCGGAAACGGGCAGGATGCATATCAATAATCCTATGATAAACAGATATTTACGCATTTTATAATGAGAATGTTACTTGTCGAATATATTGATTTTCCTGAGTTTGGCATTGCGGCGTTCGAGGATGAGCATATCGGCGAAAAGCAGGAACAAAGCCATCCATGCCAAGGCTCCGAATTGTTCGTCGTATTCGCTGTACACCGTACTCTCCATATCGCTTTTGTTCATTTTGTCCAATTCCTGTTGAAGCACTTTGAGTGCCGCATTGGAATTGTCGGTCCGGACATAGATGCCACCTCCGGCCTGGGCGATCTGCTGGCACATCTCCTCATTGAGTTTGGTAATGACGATATTGCCCTCGCGGTCATGATGGAAATCGTTGTTCCTGCCGGTGGGAATCGGTCCGCCTTTGGGTGAGCCCACTCCCACTACATGAACATGAATGTTTTGCGCCAATGCTTCCTTGGCGGCGGCCACGGCATCGTCTTCGTGGTTCTCACCATCGGTCAGTATGATGATGCCGCGTTCTGCCTCGCTTTCCGGCCCGAAACTGCGCAAAGCCAGATGAATGGCGGCTCCGATGGCCGTACCTTGAACGGGAACGAGATCGGTCGAGATGGAATGGAGGAACATTTTCGCCGAGACATAATCGGCCGTGATGGGTAGCTGGGTATAGGCGTCACCGGCAAAAACGATGAGCCCCACTTTGTCGTTGCTCATTCCGTCTATCAGTTTGGACAATGTCTGACGGGACTTTTCAAGACGGTTGGGCAGAATATCCTCCGACATCATCGAATTGGATACATCCACGGCAATCATCAGTTCGGCACCCCGACGTTTGACTTTTTCCACCTTGGAGCCGAATTGAGGGCCGGCCATCATAAAGATGAAAACGGTCAGAGCCAAAGCCTGAAGGATAAAATGCCACCACCATCGGGCGTTCGAGACTTCCGGCATCAGCGCGGCCATCAGTTCCGGGTCGCCCAGTTCGCGAAGTCGGATCTGCTGTCGCCGGTTGCTCAGCAGAAACAGCAGGAACAATACCGGAACCAGCAGCAGAAGATATAAATAAGCCGGATTGGAAAAACGGAACATAAGAGTCATTATTAGGGAAGACTGCGGGAAATCAGACGCAAGAGAATTTCCACCAAAAGAAACAGCAAAGCCAGACCTCCGAACAGACGGAATTCCTCACTGCGTTTGCTGAACTGCTGGACATTCATCTTGGTCTTTTCCAAACGGTCAATCTCTTCGTAAATACTTTGAAGTTTATGGTTGTCGGTCGCCCGGAAATAGACACCTCCGGTCATCGAGGCAATCTGTTTGAGCGGATCTTCGTCTATGGAGACATCGATGTTCTGATAGACCACCCCGTTGGCTGTCTGGAAGGGATAAGGCGCTTTGCCTTGCGTCCCGACACCAATGGTATATACCCGGATGCCGAAAGTCCTGGCCAGTTCGGCAGCCGTGATGGGATCGATCTCGCCCCGGTTGTTGGTGCCGTCGGTCAGCAGGATGATGACTTTCGACTTGGCTTCGGAATCTTTGATGCGGCTGACCGCGTTGGCCAATCCAAGCCCTATGGCCGTACCGTCTTCTATCATACCGCTGCGGATGCTGTTGAACAGGTTGATCAGCACGGCATGATCGGTGGTCAAAGGACATTGGGTGAAGCTTTCAGCCGAGAATACCACCAAGCCGATGTTGTCGTTGGGTCGCCCGGCCACGAAAGAAGAAGCGATGCTTTTGGCAGCCTCCAGGCGGTTGGGTTTGAGGTCTTCCGCCAGCATACTGGTGGAGATGTCCAGTGCCACGACGATATCGATACCTTCGGTGGATGAATTCTGCCAGCTGTCCACCGATTGGGGACGCGCCAGCACGACCACGGTCATCGCAAAGGCAAGCAGTTCCAATGCAAAAGGAAGATGTTCCAGCAGACGGTTCCAGAGGCTGTCTTTCTCCGGCAACGCGAAAGTGTTGGACACCTGAAGAGTGGCATGACGCTGTTTCCGTTTGACCCAATACCAGATAATGGCCGGAATCATCAGCAGCCACAACAGAAGCAGATAGGGATGAGCCAATGTCATATCGTTTCTCCTTTCTTTTCCTCGGGATTCTCTTCCGTACTCTCCTCCTCCGCCTCGACCGTTTCCTTGGTGCTTTCTACAAAAAGATAGGCATCCCGGACACTGCGGTCGTTTTCGAGCGGCATAGGATTCATTTTGGCGAACTTCACGAAATCGGAGAGCTCCAGAATCTGTTTCAGATTGGCATAGACATCCTGAGTCTCCGCATCGTGTTTCAGCACTTCCAGAATTTCCGCCGATGTCATCTCCATGGCGGAGACACCGAAACGTCGGGAAATATATTTGCGGATGACATCCGTCAACTGGGTGTAAAAATCTTTGTATCGTCCTTGAGTCCAGATTTTTTCTTCCCGGATCACGTCAAGGGCCTGTAAGGCGGCGATATGCGGCGGCAGAAGCAGTTCCGGTTCGGGCAGGCTCTCCTCCTTTTTCCGACCGTGGAAGGCCCGATACAGGAAGAAGACCAGCAGAATCACGGCCAGTATTCCCAGACCGTAGCGGACCGGGTTCAGATAGTCATCCAGGACAAATGGCGCTTTCTCCACGGGTTTGATGTCGAAAATCTGCATCGAGACCGTATCGACATCGTAGGTCAGGATTTTGAGAGACAGATCGTTGCTCTGGTATTCTCCGCCATCGACCAGGACTTTGACCGGCGGAAGATAATACAGGCCTTCGTTGAAACCGGTCAACAGCCATTGACGGCTGAATCGGGTTCTTCCGTTCTTGATATCGCTGCTGTCGGTTTCCGAACGCTCCAGAATCAGAACACCGCCTACCACTGTGTCGCCAGGAAAATCCGGAAGGGATACCTGAGAATGCTGCGGCACATAGACATCGAGGTAGAGACGGTTCTGGCATCCGATCAGCATGGCGACCGAATCCAGCCTCGCTTCCACGCTCACTTCTATGGCAAAACAGGCGGGTGCCAGAAAGAGCATCAATAACCACAAACGTAATTTCTTCATTATGCTTCTCAGTTGCGTAAGTTGAACAAAGCCATAAGGGCCTTGACGTAATCCTGCCCGGTCGAAACCGAGACATTATCGACTTGACACTTGTTGAAGAGGTCTTCGAGGCGGTTCAGCTGTTCCGACCACCATTTCCGGTAATTCTCGCGGACCTTGGACGAAGAAGAATTGACGACCCGCTCTTCTCCGCTCTCGGCATCGAGCATCCGTATCCTTCCAACGGCCGGCAATTCACCTTCGCGACGGTCATAAACTCGGATGGCGACCACATCGTGCTTGCGGCTGGCAATCGTCAGGTCACTTTTGTAATCCTTCGTGTCGATGAAGTCGGAAATGACGAAAGCCGTACACCGCTTTTTGATGGCGTTGGTCATATAACGGAGCGCCTGCGACAAATCGGTTCCTTTCGACGAGGGTTCGAAACCGACCAGCTCGCGGATGATGTAGAGAATATGTTTTTTGCCTTTTTGGGGCGGAATGAATTTCTCTATTTTGTCCGAGAAGAAAATGACGCCGATTTTATCGTTGTTGTGAATGGCAGAGAATGCCAAGGTGGCTGCGATTTCGGTCATCATGTCCTGTTTGAGC
>JAZRWU010000069.1:0-18580 GCA_045599885.1 Bacteroidales bacterium
GCAGCTTCGTTGACAACTTTCAGCCCTTTCTCCTTGAGCAGCAATTCGTATATATAAGAAGGACTCTGAACGTATAATTCACCATCTTTATGCTGAAGCAGATCAAGCACTTGTGACGAATATACTGTGTCCAAAGCAATCTCCAGTGAATATCCGAAATCTTCCATCAAATAGCTTGTAATCTCGCTGATTATGTTGTCGGTAAGGAAGTCAGCTATCTGAGAATGTGTAGGTTTCAGTCCAGTATCCATACTTGAATTTTTTTAAGGAGCAGCAAAGAGTCCGGGGTGCCGAAATAATATTGCTGATCAAGGAATCTGTCCTGAAGTCTGGCAGCTGCTTCTTCCGGAGTGAGAATCTGGTTTTGGTAGTTTGTCAATTGGAGAACTACTCCGTCGTCCGCAATAGGACCAATTACGACGTCAAATTTGTGAACAGGATGATTCTGTCTCCGGTCTCTGTTGTCTGCAATAAATCTGATCCATTCTGCGGTCGCTTTTTCCGGGAATTCTTTTAGGGATATTTTTGAAGCTAATGCAGATTCCCTGTTAAATTCATAGCTGATGACTGTCGGTACCCCGCCGAAAAGGCTGGCGTTTTTCTTGGCCATACGCTCTGCTGTTTCCTTATCTGGAGTAAGATAAAAACCTTGTCCGAAATCTTTGAACCGGTTACCGGCTGCAAGATCTATAGAATCAATATCCTGGTTGGTTCCGTGATACAGTATCATGCAAGTTGTCCTCCATTTTTCCTGCACATCACAACGAGATCATCAAGAGTTTCGTCAATAGACTGCAAGTGCTCAACATCATAATACTCAATAAGAAATGCCAGACCGGCATGCTTCTGAAGGTATAGGTATGCCGCTCGACGGGAAATATTGAACCGCCGTGCAAACTCCCTGATACATAAATGCAGGAATGGTATTTCGTATTTGCTCATACTTCTTTCGTATTTGTGCAAAGTTAAGGTTATTTATTGATTCTCCACAAAATAGTATAACTTTGAGAGTGACCAAAACAGGTCCCCAATCAAAAAAATCCTTTTTCTTTTGTAACGTTTTGGCGGGTGCTCTCGTCTATGTAATTGAATTTGCTTTGGATAAGAAGCAGATTCCAGGAAGTTGTGTTAGGTGGAGAACTCTTTTTAATTTCCTCTATATACAAGGGAAATGGCGCATCGGCGTGAGGCTGAGGCGCCATTTTCGGTTTATTCGGCCTCTTCATCCTTTTCGGGAGCGTCGGTCAGGACAAAATCGAGTTGGCGACGGTCCATATTGGTACGGGCCACCAGCACATAAACGAGATCTCCTATGCGGTAGATTTTTTTGTGACGGCGTCCGCGAAGGCAGTAATTCCTTTCGTCAAAATCGTAATGGTCGTCCTCGAGGTCGCGTATGCCGACCAGACCCTCGCATTTGTTGTCGAGAAGCTCAACGAAAAAGCCAAATTCGGTCACGCCCGTAATGACGCCGGCATAGGTGGTGCCAAGGCGTTCGGACAAATACTCTATCTGTTTGACTTTGACCGAAGCACGTTCGGCTTGGACGGCCAATTGTTCCATCTCGGAGCAATGTTCGCATTTTTCTTCGAGCAAGTCTTTATTGACGCTTTTCTGGTTGTTGAGATAACGCTCCAACAAGCGGTGGACCATCATATCGGGATAGCGTCGGATAGGCGAGGTGAAATGCGTGTAGTGGCTGAACGCCAAGCCGTAATGTCCGATATTCTCGGTAGTATAGACGGCTTTGGCCATGGCTCTGACGGTGAGAGATGATATCAGCCCTTCCTCTTTCTTTCCGTGTATCTTGGTGAGTAATTGGTTGATAGACTGGCACACTTCCTTGCGTGAACCATCGGTGATAAGATGATAACCGAAACGTCGGATGAATTTGGAGACACCCTTCAGTTTCTCTTTGTCGGGCAGGTCGTGGACACGGTAGACAAAGGCTTTGGATAAGGTGCCTTTTTTACCTACGAATTCCGCCACCGTTTTGTTGGCCAGCAGCATGAATTCCTCAATCAGGTTGTGCGACTCGGTGGCTTCCCGGAAATAAATTTCCAGCGGTTTGCCGTTTTCGTCGGTGCGGAAGCGGATTTCGGTGCTGTCGAACTGGATGGCTCCATTGCGGAAACGCTGCTCCCGGATTTTTTTGGCCAAGCCGTTGAGCGTCAGAATGGCCTGTTTGATTTCGGGATTCAGCGGGCTTTCTCCCTGACCTTGAGCTTCGTCTATGGCCTCTTGGGCTTCTTCGTAGCAAAGACGCTGATTGGAACGGATGACAGTTCGGACGATTCTGTAATTCAGCACTTTGGCCTCATCGTTCATCTCAAATACACAGGAGAAACAGCGTTTGTCCTCATCGGGCCGCAAGGAACATATTTGGTTGCAGAGCTTTTCGGGCAACATCGGTATGGTACGGTCCACCAGATAGACGGAGGTGGCACGACGTTCGGCTTCCTTGTCAATGGGCCCTCCTGATTTGACATAATAAGTCACATCGGCGATATGGACACCGACTTCCCAATGGCCGTTTTCCAAAGGACGGAGCGACAGAGCGTCATCGAAGTCTTTGGCATCTTGTGGGTCAATGGTGAAAGTCAGCACATGGCGGAAGTCATCACGGTATGTGAAGTCTTTCTCTATAATATCTTCTTCCAGTCCTTCGGCTTCTTTGACCGCCGCTTCGGGATATTCTTCGGGAAGATTGAACTCCGTCATGATGTCGTCGCCGAGGATTTTACGCACTTCCCGTGGACGGACGGCGATGCGGTATTTTCCTTCTTTTTCTTCAATAAGAAAACGGCTTTCCCATAATTCATGAAGGATATCATCGATCATCAGTCTGCTCATCTGACGTGTGATGCCGAAAGCGGCGGAAACTTGCTTGTAATTGAATGATTGAGAATAATTCTCTTGGAAAAAATCCATCACCCAAGATTTCAATTCGTTTTTCCGTAATCTGGCCAATTGTTTTTTATTCATAATCCGGTTTTGATCGTGTGTTAATGAAAGCGTTGGATCAGTTCTTTGTCACAAAGACGGACGACAACGGTCTTGCCTTCCGGATCGTAGGTGCTTTCGCGCCGGCGGAAACGCTCAAAGATATCTTGCATTTCACTTTGGCTGAGTTTTTGGCCGTAGGGAATAGCGGTGGAGCGGGCCAGTTGCAGGGCAATGCGGTGCCTGTTTTGTTCCTCATCCACAATGGCATCGGCCGAATGTTCGTCTGCCGCATCCAGCAAATCCAAAATCAGCGGATTGGGTGGCAGGTTGATGGCGTGGTCGGGCACTCCGCTGATAAGAAACGAGACAAGATCCTCATTGTATTCTTCCTGAAAACGGAACCCTAAAGTCTCCAACGTAGGACGCAAAGAAAGAAAATCGGGCATACGGTTGGGACCCAATTCCAGAACTTCGGTGAAAAGCAGGGCCTGAGAACAGCTTTGTTGTGTCGAAATGCGTCCGCAATACTCATCGTAGCGCAGGCTCAACACTGCCCGGTGCTGGTCAATCAGATATAAAGCGTCCGAAGTGGGGAAGGCGATATACCGTCCGAAAAGCTGAAACAGTTCAAAAGAACTGTGGCTGGCGTTATCGTATAAATCCAACGCCTGATGAATTGCCTGAGGCGACGGACGGTCGGAAGGCTCGAAAAAACTTTGTCCGCCATCGTGACGGGTATGATAGGGTTCTTTTATCTCGCAGACAGGATGTTCGGCTCTGCGGGTCATGCTCAAAGCGGGAAATTCTTCAGAATCTGATTTTGAGGGAATTATTTCGGGCAATTCCGGATAATCATCAAAATCGGCCGCCTGACGGAAGGGATTGTAATCCGAACGGTAATGAACATCGGGAGCCTTGGGCTTTTCGTGCGAGTTGGGGAGAATACTGATTTCGGGCGCATCTTCCTGATCGAAGTCAATGGAAGGCACCGCATTGTTCCTTCCCAGGGCCTCGCGGACGGAAGCTGTCAATATCTGCCAGATAATCTGCTCGTTGTCAAATTTCACCTCGGTTTTGGTCGGTGAAACATTGACATCGATGTTTTCGGGATCGACTTGGAAGAACAAGAAGAACACCGGCTGCATTCCGGGTAGGGTCAGCGGTTCATAGACCTGCGTCAGCGCCTTCCGGAAATAGGGATGGCGGATATAACGCCCGTTGACAAAGAAAAACTGTTCGGCGTTGCGTTTGCGCGAAGCCTGCGGATCGCCGATAAAGCCGCCGATTTTGATGAACTCGGTTTCGATGTCAATCGGATAGAGTTTCTTGTTGAGATTTTCGCCGAAAACCGCTCCGATACGGCTGCGCAGGTTGCCGGCGGGCAGTTGCAGCAAAGATTCTCCGTTGTTGCTGAGGCTGAAATGGCATTCGGGATGTGCCAATGCCACTTGTATGAATTCGTTGCGGACTGCGGCCAGCTGTTTGGCCGGCGCTCCCATAAACTTCCGGCGGGCCGGGACGTTGAAAAATAGATTCCTGACCGAAAACCGGGTTCCGCATTCGCAAACGACGGATTCCTGAACCTCGGGTTGTGAAGCTGAGATTCCGACTTTTGTCCCTATCTCATCTTCCGGGCGCCGTGTCACCAGTTCCACTTGGGCGATGGCGGCAATCGAAGCCAAAGCCTCGCCACGGAAGCCCATGGTACGGATATGGAATAAATCGTCGGCATTATGGAGTTTGGAGGTCGCGTGGCGGTCGAAGCACAATCGTGCGTCCTCGGGCGACATACCTTTGCCGTCGTCGCTCACCTGAATCAGGTTGCGTCCGCCTTCTTTGAGAACGACGTCAATATGGGTCGCACCGGCATCAATGGAGTTCTCCATCAATTCCTTGACGGCAGAGGCCGGCTGCTGGATGACTTCACCGGCAGCAATCTGATTGGCCACGTGCTCCGGCAATATGGCAATGCAATTATCCACCTTCCCTATTTGAATATTCCCTATGCTATTTTCAAATATAATGCCACGACAATCAGAAGCAGGATAATGAAGACAATCATCACCGTCCGGTTGGTTTTGACCAGTTTGTCGATGCGGCTTCCACCTGGGGTGTTCTCGCGGAAACTGCCACGGATTTCTTTCTCAAAATCGTGGACTTGAGTGTGGTTCCCGCTGTTTTGGTTTTTTTCCATATCAAGTTCTTTTTGAATCCGTTCATAACGCTGGCGACGCTCATCTGCCGCTTTGTCGTAATAGATGGGCTGGTGCTCGAAATGCCGTGGCTGGCGCTGTTTGAAAAAGGGGAACAGGGTCATAATACAATTATTGATTATCAGGAGAGGTCGCAGCATCATTTCCGTCCGGCGACTTGGGTTTTCTTGTCCTGGCCGGTTTCTTCTGCTGATCGCCTCCACTTACAGACGTATCCACAAATTTGTTGTCCGTATCTTCTATGTTGCGGAAAATGTCATCAGGACCGGTAGGGCGGATATCTTCCGGCCACGAAAACAGCGACAGTTTTTTGACATCGCTGGTGGTGAGGGCCATGGGATAAAATTTCCCTTTGGGTGAAGGTGCCACTTTGATGTAGTCGAGCTGGCCTTCGCCGTTGAGGTACATTTCCACATCTCCTTTCTCGAGACGGTTGAGACCTAAGATATTGCCGTATTCGTCGTGAGGAAGATAGATGGATTCGGAATTGCCTGTGATGAAGATTTTCTCAATGTCTCCGTTTTTGAAAAATGCCTTGATCTCACTTCCCTGAGATTGGTTGAAAAGTGAGGTGTCTCTGGCTTCCTGCGATATGATGACGGCATTCTTTTCCACATGCAGATAATCGGGATTCTCGTCTTTGAGGTACAACTTCATATGAACGCCGCGGACCATCTGATTGTCGGCCCAGAGAATGGGTTGGCCGTTGATGTCAAGAACGGAGTCCTGTTCGCTGTAATGCATGGAGTCACAGACACCTTGCAGCCTTGGACGGAAGAAGCGCACGTGGTGGTAGGCCTGGAAAATATTGAACGTGGAGTCTTTCCGCATGAGCAAGGTGTCGGCATGAAGATGCAGCGTGTCGCTACCCGAATATTCTTTCAGAACGGCGTTGCGGCTCACCAGCGAGTAGTCGTTGTCCATATCGCTGTAGGCGTAATCTCCCAAGATGCTGATGTGGCGTGTCGTGTCCTTCATAAGAATATCCGAATAGCCTTTTCCGATGTTGCTGCCTTGCGAATAATAGATACTGTCGCCGATCATATATTTGTCGTCGCTCCAGATATAGGAACGGTCGAGCAGCAGGCTGTTGTCGGCTTTGGTGTCGTACCAGCCGCGGAAGGCGTGAATCACCGCGTTTTCGGCAGTGATAAGGGTGGGAGAGACGATGGAGGCCACGCCGGTTTCGGTATTGTAGTTGAGCGTGTCGGTGTCCATCGTGAACTGTGGATTGACCAACGATACCGAATCCTTGAAAAAAGCCATTTTGGTGGACGGAGAATACTGACCGTAAATCGAGGAAAGCACATTGGTGGTATCGACAATCTGTCCTCCGTCGGAATAATAGCCGATGTTGGCGTCCCGGTCATAATCAAGGCTGTCGGTGTAGAGTGTCACTCCCCGGTTGATCATACGCACATTCTCCCGGATTCGGGCGATACGTCTGTTCCCATCGTAATGGAGCGTCTTTCCGTAAATGAACAAAGTATCTCCTTGTTCAATGCTGACATGACCGTAGGCGAAAAGCGAATTGCTGGCCTGATAGTAATGGGCTGTGTCGCAATACATCCATACGCTGTCGTGTCGGAAACGGACATCGCCCACCAGAATCTGATAGTCGGGATGGAGATCTTTATCGAAATACAAAGTGTTGGAATGTTCCAGAAAAATCATCTGGTCATTCTCTTCCACCGGTGCCTGGTTGTCTTCAAAGGGATTGAAAAACGCTTTGGGATCGGCGACGCTTCTTTTGTGCGGAATCGGTGTCTCGGGTTTGCGGCTTTGATGGATGTCAAAATAATCATCCGGAGACGTTTCTTTGGACTGGGCAGCCGAATAGAATGGACAACCCAAGAACAGCCACAGCAAGAAGATGCGGCCTATCAGGTCAAAATGGGATGTTTTGGAATACCGGATCATTATTTTACAATCCAACCGGGATATTGGAAATCACAATTCCGCCAGTTCTCGTTGATACGGACGTAAGTGTCTTTTTGCTTCTTGGCGATCCATTCACTCAATATTTTCTCCTTTTTTTTCTCCAGCACGATTTCCTTAAGTGCGAGGAAGTCATCGGTCACCGAGGCTTTGTGCGGCTTGGTTTTGCTCTTGACGCGGACGATGGCGCAGATTTCCTTGTTGCTTTCGGGATCGATCATGGTGAAGGGTTTGGAGATTTCTCCGGCGTTCATGGAATAGACCACTTTGCCGATTTCCTGTGGCAGCTCTTCCATTTGAAAGTGCGAGTTGCCGGTATATTCCTGGAACATCAGACCTCCGTTGTTGCGGGTGTCGTTGTCGTGCGAATAGTAGAGTGCGGCGTTGCGGAAGCTGATTTTGTCGTTCCGGATCAGATCGGCGATACTGTCGAGGCGCAGCATGGCGTCGTTGCGCTCTTTGGCCGAGATTTGAGGACGCAGCAGAATATGGCGGCAGTTGATACGGTCACCGCGTTTCTCAATGAGCTGAATGATGTGGAAACCGTATTCATCTTCCACGATACGGGAAACTTTGGTCGGATCGGTCAGCGAGAAGGCGACGGCGGCAAATTCCGGAGTCATTTCTCCCTTGCCGGTGAATCCGAGCTCGCCTCCGCTGCGGGCGCTGGCGGCGTGTTCGCTATAGAGCAAAGCCAGCGTGGAGAAGCGTTCACCGTTGTTGATGCGTTCGGTATAATCACGAAGCCGGTTCTTGATAGACTCAACTTCAGATTCCGGATATTTCGGCTCGATGGTGATGATTTCCACTTCCACTTCCCCAGGCACTATGGTGATGCTGTCCTCGGGAAGCGATTTGTAATAAGCGCGGATTTCAGCCGGAGTGACTGAAATGTTGGACAGAAGCTGCCGTTGCATCCTGTTGATGGTTTCTTCCTGCTTGGCGTTCTCACGTTGCTCCTCACGGATTTTCGACAGGGATTTGCCGAAATATTCTTCTACTTTCTCTTTGGAGCCGAGTTGGGAAATCATAAAATTGATCTGACGGTCAACCGCGGAAATCACCTCGTTGTCGGAAACGATGATACTGTCGAGTTCGGCCTGGTGCAGGAAGAGTTTCTGTATGGCCAATTGTTCGGGAATGACGCAATATGGATCGCCGTTGAATTTCTGCCCTTGATACAGAGCCTGCAGATGGCGTGTCTCCACCTCGGATTTCAGAATGGCCTCGTCACCGACCACCCAGACAATCTCGTCGATGACATTGCCTTGAGCGAAAAGTCCGAGACAAGGCAACAGAAATGCGATAAAAGTTAGGAGTTTCTTATTCATAGATTTTTATATTTCCTTTCCGTTTGGCTTCATCGTACATCGTCTGTTCAAATCTTTGCAGAAATTGTTTTTTCTGACTGTTGATGAGAATATTCCGGATGCGTCCGGTGACAAATTCAAGAGGCTCGGGTTGTCCCGCCTCGATGAAGCTCTCTATGTACAGGAGATAGCAGTAATTGTCATCGCTAACCTCGATATGGTTGTTGTTGCGCAGAAAACTGACCTGATCCCTGACCTCGAAAGGAATCTGATCCAAGGCACTGTCGAACGATATCCATTTGTCGTAGAACAAATCGAGCTGTGCGGCCTGCTGTACGCAATAAAGCTGAATCCGGTCAATAGTCTCGTCGTCGGTCTTGCAGTACCAGGAACGCAATTGATCCAGGCCTTGAGCCTTGAGCGGCACTTTGATGAAGACACCTTTCACCAGATTGACATTGGAGAGGAAACGCTGACGGTTCTGTTGGTAATAATCCCGGATGTCGCTTTCGCGGACCACGGTCTCGAGTTTCTCTTCCAAAGCGTGCTGCTGATACTCATGAATCATAAGAGAGCGGCGGTATTTGCTGACAAGTTCCTCAATCCGGGCATTGTCCGGGATGTTTTTTTGGGCGGCATCGTACATCAACTGCTCTTTGATCCAGCTGTCAGTATAATCCGTAGCGGCTTTCAGACTGTCTTCTCCCGTCATGCCTTGCGGAATGGCGGCCAAAACTTCATCCTGATACAGAATCCGGCCCAACACTTCGGCTGCGGGAATACGGGAATCTTCCGTATTCTTCCCAACGCAGTCTTTCAGCCAAAGTGGCAGGCTTACCGCTAATATCAAGAAAAAGTATTTCATAAAACAGATTATTGCCGCAGTTTATCCACGACCTGTTGGTAAATAGTGACGGGATATTTCTGCCGCAGGCTTTTTATCCACAGTTCTTCGAGGTAGTTCTGATAGTCGGCAATGGCAGCTCCGCGGACATCGTCAAGTTCTTGGGCTTTGTCGAGAACTTCGCCTTGCGGCCATACCACCGGGAAGGCTTCGGGAGCGGTCCAATCGCCCTGTCCGAACACCACTTTGTCAACCATAGCTGTCTCGCCTTGGGAGAACAGACCCTTCTCAATGCGGACGCGGGTGAGGGTATCGCTGTTGAATTTCTCATTCAGCACGGGCCACAGTTCCTCTTGCGAAAGTTTTTTGGCGGCTTTCCTGACTTTTTTGGCGGTTTTCCCGTCCGAACACATCAGAATACTGCCTTTGTAATGGGGAACATCCCAAGTGTAGTTGTCCTTATGGTCGGCGAAGAATTGCAGGAGGCCGGTGGTATCGTCGGTGGCTTTATTCCAGACTTCCTGATTGCTGATCTCAAACAGCAGAAGACCATCGTGATATTCCTGCATCAGGTATCCGAAATCAGGATATTTCTGCTCCAGACGGCTGTCTTCATAGCTGAGGATGCGGAGACGGGTGAAACGCTCCCAGGCATCCTGAAGATAATCCATCCGGGCGGTTGTCCCCTGGCAGAGGAAACGGGCAAAATCCGTATCGCTGAGGATTTGGTCGCTGAAAGTGGCCAGAGTCTGTCCCGTTGTCTGCTGGGTCAGGCCCTCATCGAAACTTCCATAGTCTTTGACCTTTTGGCAGAAAGCTTCCCATGCGACTTTCTGGCAGACAAAGCCGTATTCCTTTTTGAGTTGTTCCACTTTGGTCCGTTGACCGGCCAGGGCACGGCGGCTGTCACTCTGTATCAGCCGCATCAGCTCATTCCTGAACGGCTCTTTGGCGGGATAAGGCTTGACGGCATTGCGTTTGACAATATGCCAGCCGTATTCTGTCTGGAAAGGTTTGGAATATTCTCCATCGTTCAAGGCGAAAACCTCACGTTCATAATCGTAAGGCATCTGTCCGGGCCGGAGCAGAGGGTAGTTGCCGTCGTTCTCTTTGGCTGCCTGGTCATCGTTGTCCTGAGTGGCCACCTTGTTGAACGGTGTTCCGGCGACAAGCTCCTGATAGGCACGGTCGATAGCGTCTTTGGCAATCAGAAGCGATTGAGTGTCAGAACCTTCCGGAGCGGCTTTGAAAATATGCCCCGATTCATAAAGACCCGGGATTTCAATGCGTTTGTGCAGCTTGATGAGATGGTATCCGAATGGTGAGCGTACCGGCATGCTGATTTCACCTTCTTTGAGGCTCATCGTGGACTTGGCGAAAGGATAAATGTAGCGGGAGGCCACTGTGGTGCCGAGATAACCGCCTTGGTCACGGTTGGATTCATCTTCGGAACTGCTTTTGGCGAGTGCCGCGAAATCTCCTCCTTTCCGAAGAGCTTTCTTGCGGATATCCAAAGCTTTGCGGTAGGCGGCCAAGGTGTCGGCAGCGGGAGCGTACTGATCCACCATAATCAGGATGTGGCTGGCTTCGACATAAGTCTTCATCATCTGATAGGTTTCTTCCAATACAGCCTCCTCAGCTTCCTTGTCAGTCAGATAAGCGGGCACCAGTTGTTTCCGGTAACCATTCCATTCGTCAAGAAAACTGTTGAGAGTATCCAATCGGGCCTCTTCCGCTGCAGCCACTTTCAGTTTGAATACCGTGAAAAGATCGAGATATTCGTCCACGCTGGCCGTATGTTGGCCGGTGTTGTTCTTTTGCCAAATGTAGTTGAACTCAGAAAGGCGGATGTCCTTGCCGTTGATTTTCATGATGACAGGGTCATCCGCGCTTTCGGATTGGCCGAAACCGAGGACAATGCCGAAAGTCAGACCCAGAAAAAGGCTGCAGATACGCTTCATAATCTAATATCAGTCTATACGGGAGTAATTGGGAGCTTCACGGGTGATGGCCACATCGTGCGGATGGCTTTCATTGACACCAGCCGCGGTGATGCGGGTGAATTTAGCCTCGTGCAGTTTCTCAATGCACTTGGCACCGCAATAGCCCATGCCGGAACGAAGTCCGCCAATCATTTGATAAACAACTTCATACAAGCTTCCTTTGTAGGGAACACGTGCGACGATGCCTTCGGGAACCAACTTTTTCGAATCTTTCTCATCGGCTTGGAAATAACGGTCTTTGGAACCTTTCTCCATAGCTTCGATAGAGCCCATACCACGGTAGGATTTGAACTTACGTCCGTTGAAGATGATGGTCTCGCCCGGAGATTCCTCCACGCCCGCCAGAAGCGAACCGGCCATGATGCAGTTGCCGCCCGCGGCGAGAGCCTTGACGATATCGCCCGAATAACGGATGCCTCCGTCGGCGATAATGGGCACGTCGTATCCTTTGAGGGCACTGTAAACATTATATATGGCCGACAATTGGGGAACACCGATGCCGGCGATGATGCGGGTGGTGCAGATGGAACCGGGGCCGATGCCGACTTTGACACCGTCCGCTCCGGCTTTGACGAGTTCGCGGGCAGCTTCACCGGTGGCGATGTTGCCGACAATGACTTCGAGTTCGGGATAGACGCTCTTGACTTTTTTCAAGGTCTCAATCACATTGCGCGAGTGTCCGTGGGCGGTGTCAATGACGACGGCATCCACTTGTGCCTCTTTCAGAGCGTGGATACGGTCGATGGTGTCGAAAGTGACACCCACACCGGCGGCTACTCTCAAGCGGCCCTTCTCATCCTTGCAGGCTGAGGGTTTATCCTTGGCTTTGGTGATGTCTTTGTAGGTGACAAGACCGATCAGGTGGCCTTCGTTGTCCACTACCGGAAGTTTCTCGATTTTGTGTCTTTGGAGAATCTCGGCGGCAGCTTCCAGATTGGTTGACTGTGTGGTCGTGATTAGATTCTCTTTGGTCATCACTTCGTCAATGACACGGTTGTCATCTCTTTCGAAACGCAGGTCGCGGTTGGTGACGATGCCGATGAGTTTGCGCTCATCGTTGACGACGGGGATGCCTCCGATATGGTATTCGGCCATCAGGGCTTTCACCTGACGTACCGTAGAACCCGCTTGAGTGGTGACAGGATCGTAAATCATACCGTTTTCGGCTCTCTTGACAATCTGGACCTGCTTGGCCTGTTCCTCTATGCTCATGTTTTTGTGGATGACACCGTTACCACCTTCACGGGCAATGGCAATGGCCATTTTGGACTCGGTCACGGTATCCATGGCGGCTGAGACAATAGGAATGTTCAAGCGGATGTTTCTCGAAAAACGGGTCGTCAGATCAACGTCCCTCGGAGTGACTTCCGAATAGGCTGGTATCAGCAGCACATCGTCGAAGGTCAGGCCATCGTAGGCGATTCTATCTTCAATAAATGACATAACTATATAGTTTAATTGTTCTGTTTCAATTATCAGTTCCCGTATTCGGAAAGGAATTTAATCCTGACGAGCCGGACTTCTTCTTCGGTGCAGTCGCCGACCACTTCCATCGCTTCATCCACGCTGTCGCTGGCGGAATCTCTGAAGTAGTCGATGAGGTCGGCCACACGGTCTTCGTCTATCACTTCCTGAACGAAATAGGAGATGTTGATTTTAGTTCCGGAATAGACGATAGACTCAATCTCGTCCAACAGCTCGGGGAAGCTGAGCCCTTTGCTGCGTGCCAGATCGTCGAGTTCGACGCGCCGGTCGATGGCTTGGACTATCGAGATTTTGAGTTTGGACTTGTTGGCTACGGTTCTGACGCGCAGGTCTTCCGGACGCTCTATCTCATTTTCCTCTACGTGCTTCTTTATGAGCGAGATAAACTCTTGCCCGTATCGTTTGGCTTTGCCCGAACCCACACCCGGGATATTCTGCAGTTCCTCAATGGTGATGGGGTAAGTCGTGGCCATTGCCTCCAGCGACGGATCTTGGAAAATGACGTATGGAGGGAGATTCAACTGCTTGGAAATCTGTTTCCGCAGATTCTTCAACATGGAGAACATGATGGGATCGACGGCACTGGTGATTCCACCCTGCATCGGCATTTCCTCATCTTCCTCGTCTTCTTCCACCTGTTCAGTAATCATAAAGGAAACGGGTTTCTTGATGAATGCCTTGCCGGCGGGCGTTATCTTGAGGATGCCGTAGTTCTCTATTTCCTTGTCCAGATAACCATCAATCAAAGCCTTGCGTATCACAATGTTGAGCGTCCGTTCGTTTTTGTCGGGATCCTCGCTGTCATCGGGAAAGGAACCGAAAGATTCCAGCTCGTCGTGCTGATAGGAGAGAATGTCGGGCGTCTCTTTTCCGCGCAGGATGCTAATGATGTGGTCGGTTTTGAATTTCTCCTTGACGGCGACCACGGTCTCCAATACGGTGGCAAGGATGTCGGTGGCATCCACTTGCTTTTTGGGATTCAGGCAGTTGTCACAGTTGCCACAATTGTCGGATTCATAATTCTCTCCAAAATAATGGAGAAGCAGTTTCCGGCGGCAATCTGCGGATTCTGCATAAGCTGCCGTTTCCAGCAGGAGTTCTTTGCCGATTTCTTGTTCGGCCACAGGTTTACCTTGCATAAACTTTTCAAGTTTCTGAAGATCTTTGTTCGAATAGAAAGCCAGACAGATACCTTCGCCGTCATCGCGACCGGCACGTCCGGTTTCCTGATAATATCCTTCCAGACTCTTGGGAATATCGTAATGGATGACATAACGCACATCCGATTTGTCGATTCCCATACCGAAGGCGATGGTGGCGACAATGACGTCAACCCGTTCCATCAGGAAGTCGTCCTGATTCTTGCTTCGGGTGGCGGAATCCATACCGGCATGGTAGGGCAATGCCTTGATTCCGTTCACGCAAAGTGTCTCGGCGAGTTTCTCCACTTTCTTGCGGCTCAGGCAATAGATGATGCCGCTTTTCCCTTCGTGGGTCCGGATAAATTTGATGATGTCTTTTTCAATATTGTTGGTCTTGGGACGCACCTCGTAATAGAGATTCGGACGGTTGAACGAGGATTTGAAAACCGCAGCGTCCGTCATCCCGAGATTTTTCTGAATGTCGTGCTGGACCTTGGGAGTGGCCGTGGCCGTAAGCGCGATGATGGGAGTCCTGCCGATCTGATTGATCAGAGGACGGATGCGCCGGTATTCGGGGCGGAAGTCGTGCCCCCATTCCGAAATACAATGCGCTTCATCGACGGCAAACAGAGATATTTTGATGTTGCGAAGGAACTCAATATTCTCCTCTTTGGTCAAGGATTCGGGAGCCACATAGAGCAGCTTGGTCTTCCCTTCGAGAATGTCCGCCCTCACTTGGTCGATGGCGGCTTTGTTGAGGGACGAATTGATGAAATGAGCCACTCCGTCTTCCTCACTGAAATTGCGCATGGCATCCACCTGATTTTTCATCAGGGCGATCAGGGGGGAAATGACGATGGCAGTTCCTTCCATAAGCAGGGCCGGAAGTTGATAACAGAGCGATTTACCGCCGCCGGTCGGCATCAGCACAAAAGTGTCTTTGCCGCTCATGATGCTACGGATTATCTGTTCCTGATTACCTTTGAAGGAGTCGAATCCAAAAAAGAATTTCAGTTTATCAACCAATTCGTTCGAGCTTGACATAATTGCTACTTTTTGATTAGTATAGCAAATATATAAACAAACCTGATAGAAAACCAAGACTTAAATGAAAAAAGCCTGTAAAAAGAATGCTCAAAAGAGGTTTCTTTTTCAGACGTTCTTCAATCTTGAGGTATTGGCGGCTTCCAGCTTTGATTTGGCGTATGGAAGCGTAATGCGCACTTTCTTCTTGTCGGTCGAGGGTGTCTCGTACATTACATCCATCATGATGGTCTCGGTGATTGCCCTAAGTCCTCTCGCCCCGAGTTTGAATTCAATGGCTTTGTCTATGATATAGTCATACACGCTTTTGTCGAAACTCAATTGCACGTCATCCATGGCGAACAATTTGACATACTGCTTGATGATGGCATTTTTCGGCTCGGTGAGAATGTTGCGGAGAGCGTCCCGGTCAAGAGGCTCCAGGTAGGTGAGCACCGGCAGGCGGCCGATGATTTCAGGAATCAGTCCGAAAGATTTCAGGTCTTGGGGAGCAATGTATTGGAGGAGATTGTCCTTGTCAATGCGTTGGGAGTCACGGTTGGCGCTGTACCCCACCACCGTAGTATTGAGCCGTTGGGCTATCTTCTTCTCAATGCCGTCAAAAGCGCCACCGCAGATGAACAGGATATGGCTGGTGTCAACGGCAATCATTCTCTGTTCAGGATGCTTGCGTCCTCCTTGCGGAGGCACATTGACGACGGAACCTTCCAAAAGTTTGAGCAGACCTTGCTGTACGCCTTCTCCGCTGACATCGCGGGTGATGGAAGGATTGTCACCTTTGCGGGCGATTTTGTCGATTTCATCAATGAAGACGATACCCCGTTCGGCGGCTTTGACATCATAATCGGAAGCCTGAAGCAGTCGGGTCAGGAGGCTCTCGACATCCTCGCCCACATAGCCGGCCTCGGTCAGCACCGTGGCGTCAACGATGGCGAAGGGGACTTTGAGCATTTTGGCTATCGTTCTGGCCAACAAAGTTTTGCCGGTCCCCGTCGCGCCCACCATGATGATGTTGGATTTCTCAATTTCTATTCCGTCACCTGAATCTTCTTGCTGAAGACGCTTGTAATGATTGTACACAGCTACAGAGAGGTATTTTTTCGCCTCTTCCTGCCCTATGACATATTGGTCCAGGAAAGCCTTGATTTCTTTGGGTGAAGGGAGCTCGCCTAATGAAAAACGGTCATTCTTGCCGTCTGACTTTTTGGCAGTCTCGCCCAACTCCTGTGCGACAATTTCGTAGGCGCTGTGGACACAATCTGTGCAGATGAATCCCGATATTCCGCTTATGAGCATCGGAACTTCGTCCTGCGGCCTTCCGCAAAAACTGCAATGGGGCTGGTCCTGTTTTTTTGCCATTTAGAAGCTGTTCTTATTTGCTTTTGACCATCACATTGTCAATCATTCCGTAATCTTTGGCTTCCTGAGAAGTCATCCAATAATCACGGTCGGAATCCTTTTCAATCTGTTCCAAAGTCTGTCCGGAATGGTCGGCAATGATCGTATATAGCTCTGTCTTGAGTTTTTGAATCTCACGTACGGTAATCTCCATATCAGAAGCCTGTCCCTGAGCCCCGCCCATCGGCTGATGGATCATCACGCGGGAATGCTTCAGAGCGGATCGCTTGCCTTTGCTGCCGGCTGTCAGGAGGACAGCGGCCATCGAGGCGGCCATGCCGGTGCAAATCGTGGCCACATCGCTCGAAATGAACTGCATGGTGTCGTAAATGCCCAAACCTGCGTAGACTCCTCCTCCAGGTGAGTTGATGTAGAGTGAAATGTCTTTTCCCGCATCGGCCGAGTCGAGATAGAGCAGTTGAGCTTGCACGACATTGGCGGTATAGTCGTCCACCTGAGTCCCCAGAAAAATGATCCTGTCCATCATCAGACGGGAGAAAACATCCATCTGAGCCACATTCAACGGCCTTTCTTCTATAATGGTCGGTGAAATATAGTTATCGGCAAATTTGGAATACTGATCCAATGCCAAGCCGTTCATCCCGAGATGTCCGACCGCATATTTGCGGAAATCGCTGTTCATTTCTTACTTTTCAAATAATTTGTTGAATTCTTCCATGGATACTTGCTTCTCGTTGATTTTGACAACTCCTTTCAAGTATTCGGCCACTTTGGCACTCATAGCCTGATCTTGCAAATTGCGTACCGTTTCGGGCTTTTTCAACATTTCTTTGGAATAATTGTCAAGCAATTCGTCGGGGATATTGCCCATTCCATATTGGGCGAACTGTGCCTTGGTGACTTTGCGGGCTACGGCCAGCACATCTTCTTCCTTGATTTCGAGGTTGTTTTTCTTGACAATATCTTCTTTCATCAGATGCCATTTGAGTTCCTCAATCATCTGAGGCATTTCGGCATCGATGCTTTCAGCGGTTTTCTTTGAGTCGGTGGCCAGCAACCAGCGTTTCAGGAAAGCTTCGGGGAACTGGACATCTTTGAACTTCTTGACGAGGCATTTCTCGGCATCCACCATAAAGCGGTATTCGCTTTCGGGAATAAACTGGTCGGCGATATCCTGTCTGACGCGTGCGCGGAACGCTTCTTCACCGACTACGTTGTTCTCACCGTAAATCTGGTCGAAAAGCTCCTGATTGAGCTCGCCTTCCACAAAACGTGAAATCTCCTTTACCTCGAAATGGAAGTCGGAAGTGATTTCTTTGGCTTTCTCTTTGGGAAGACGCAGCAGCGATGCCAGTTCAACTTCGCTGCCGTCCCAGGAATTGTAAGGATTATAGGTGATGATATCCCCCAGCTTGGCACCCTGAATCTTGGCTTTTTCATCCTCATTCTTGAAATACGACGGGAGGATAAGAGCGTCCTCAACTTTGATGGCATCGTCACCTTCGCAGATTTCCGTCATGGTTCCTTTCAATGTGTCACCGTCCTGATAATTCTCGACTTTTTCATAATGTCCGCCGCGGGAAGCCAGGCTCTTGATTTGGTTCTCAACCATTTCATCGGTCACGTCGATAGTGTAGTAGGGAACGGCGTCGCGTTTGTTTAGCGTGTATTCGAGTTCGGGAGCCAAAGCGATGTCGAAGAGGAATTCAATCTCATCTTGAGCTTCCAGATCCTGAGGCTGCTGGGTGTCTGCGGGAAGCGGCTCTCCGAGAATGTTCAGATGGTTGTCTTTGATGTAGTTGTAGAGAGTGTCCGACAGCTTTTTGTTGACTTCGTCGGCCAAAACGGCTTTTCCATACATTTTCTTGACGATTCCCATGGGAACCATACCTGGACGGAATCCGGGGACATTGGCTCTGCGGCGGTAATCCTTGAGCGTTTTTTCTACTGCTTCCTGATAATCGGCTTTGGCCAAATTGATTTTGATCTGTGCGTTGACGGCGTCAACAACGATTTTCTCTACGTTCATCTTTTTATTAAGTTAATCTCCTATTTACCAAATAATTTTAGGGCTGCAAAATTACACTGAAACTTTTGAAAACACAAAACTTTCCGATATGTTTGCCTTATTATTCAACACAGCTTCCAATGAAGAAGTCGTCTCCATTCCTCAAACAATCCATAATACTGATTTTCTTGATGTTGCTAGGTGTCGTGATGGCCCTTTCATTGACGGTGCTGGCGTTTTCGCTCTTCCGTCATCTCCCGATTTCGGAAGCCGCCGGCGCCATGTCGG
>JAZRWU010000070.1:0-2046 GCA_045599885.1 Bacteroidales bacterium
ACTGTCTTGTTTGATTCTCAAGGGAATCCCTCCAAGGAAGCGGAGCATTTCGACAACATCATCGCATCGGGATTTGATGCCATTCTGTTCAATCCCACCGATGCGGACGGCTCTATCGTCAATACGAAGAGTGCGATGCGGGCCGGTATCCCCGTGTTCTGCATGGACCGTGAAATCAACGATCCGACGGCTTGCGTCACACAGATTCTGTCCGACAGTTATTCCGGCTGCATCGCCGTGGGCAAACATTTCGCCAAAGTGATGCAGGGCAAATGCAAATACGTGGAAATCCTGGGCTCTCCGGGCGACAACAACACCTGGACCCGCACGGGGGGATTCCATTCTGTTGTCGATTGTTACGAAGGCTTGGAGATGCTGGCCCAGCAGAACGGTGAGTTCGACCAGAACAAGTCCATGGAGGTGATGGAATCGCTCATGCAGGCGCATCCCGATATTGATGCCGTGTTCTGCGCCAACGATGTGATGGCTATGGGCGCTTATCAGGCTATTCTGGCGGCCGGCAAGACCGACAGAATCAAGGTTTTCGGCTTTGACGGTTCCGATGATGCCGTGCAAGGTATCCGGGAGGGCAAAATCGAAGCGACGGCCATGCAGTATCCCAAGACCATGGCCGAAACTGCCGCCCAACTGGCAGACCGTTATATTCAAGGAGAACGGGAATTTCCCAAAAAACTGCCTGTGGCCGTCGATTTGGTCTATTCGGGCAATGTGAGTCATTTCGGTCATTTCGGCCGTGTGGAATAATCTATTATGTAAGATATGAAGAAGTATTTTATCATCGTTCCGTTGGCCTTGGCTCTCCTTTTCGTGGTGCTGAAGTTGTCCATTTATACCGAATCACTGAGTGAACGGACGGAAAGAGAACGCCTGCTGCAGTTCAATCCGACCGAACGGGTGGCTTACGCCTGGGAACATCACTTGGAAAGTCTGGAGGCGGAAGCCCTTCCTCTGGACAGTTTCATGAGAGGCTATCAGTCTGATCCTCAAGTGTTGGCAAAGCAATCCGGCAAAGTGCTCGGTATCGGCTCCAATTACTTTTTCGTGGTGAAAGGACAAGCGGCCGATTTGCGTGTTAAGGACGATTTCCTCTGGATGACTCCACTGTGCGAGGATGACCAGATGATTCTCACACAAATCTGTGTGCCTGTCAAATATATTTTCGGCAATCTCGCCCGCGATGCCTCCGGCTGGTTCAATATTGATGATTTCAAGAATACCATCACGTTCAATGAAGTGTCTTCCTGCATGAATCAGTACATCAAGGAAAATGTGGTGGCCGGTATCGAAGAAAAGATTGTCGGTCATGATACTTGCCGGTATTGTGTGGCTGTAGAAGTGGATAAAGATCTCAAGGGAGCTCAAAAACTTCCGACAATTCTTGAGGTAATTCCATATATCATTGATTTTGAATAAGATGAATCAATTACAAGAAAGCGGTCCCATGGCAGCAGGGCACGTAATTCTCGAGGCTCGCGACATCGTGAAGCGTTTCCCCGGTATTGTGGCGCTTGACCATGTCAATTTCAAGGCCTATGCCGGAAAAGTCCATGCTTTGGTGGGAGAAAACGGAGCCGGTAAATCAACTTTGATGAAAATTCTCTCCGGAGTCATTACAGATTATGAGGGAGAATTGTATGTGGACGGCCAGCGGGTAGAGTTCCGGAATACCTCCGATGCACAAGCCTGTGGTATCGCTATAGTGCATCAGGAACTTAATCTGGTTCCATATCTGAGCATCGCCGAAAATATCTATCTCGGTCGGGAGCCTATGAAAGCCTTGGGCATTATTGACTCGAAAAAACTGTACCGTGATGCCGATAAAATGCTGTCAGACCTGCATTTCAAACATTCGGCCCATACGTTGGTCTCCGACCTCAGAGTTGGACAACAGCAGGTGGTGGAAATCTCCAAGGCACTTTCACTGCATCCGAGGGTCCTGATTATGGACGAACCTTCTTCGTCATTGTCCGATAAGGAAGTCCGCCGTCTGTTCGGCCTGATAGAGAATCTCAAGAAACAGAATGT
>JAZRWU010000071.1:0-2696 GCA_045599885.1 Bacteroidales bacterium
AGACCGCTTGGCCTCCGACTTGGCATAGGGCTCTTCGTAGAGTTCGGTGTCGAGTGTGCCGCTCCAGTAGAGCGACCACTGCGTTTGTCCGTTGGATTCCCTGGCAAGACTCACATCCAGACGGACGGCTCCCTGGGCTATCTGGTACATATCGTTGACAAATTGGCGGTCTTGTTCGCTGACAAGACGCAGTGTGGCACGGGAACTGTGGATGACATCTGTCTTGCCAACCTCGGGCCATTCGATGACAAGAGGCTGATTGTATGGGAAGGACAGCGTGGCCGGTACTGATGCTGTACTTCCCTCTATGTACAACTGCACCTTCCACAATCTTCCCTGAAGACTGCGGAAAGTATCCTCATATCGCAGATTCATAGCCATCAGACAGTCCTCCCTTCAAAACGGTTCATGGTATCGATGAAGCCAATCAGGTCGCGGCCGCGTATTTTGAACTGTACGTTGTTTGGCATTGTCCCGGATGGCTGCAACAGGCTTCTGAGCCGTGACAAGGGCGCCACGACTTCGGGGTTGTTGCTGGCTCCCGCATATTCACCGAACATACCTATGGTGGGGCCATAGGCGATACCGCCTTTGGCGAACTTGGGCATATTGGCCAATGCCGCCGCAATGCTTGCTATGCCGGCCAATGCCAGGACTACTCCCACAACGGGAATGCCCGCCATTGACGATGCGGCTCCTGTGATGGCAGCCGCCGCGTTGGCTTCGGCTTCTTCACGTTTGACTTGAATTTTCGCTTTGATAATGGCAATCTCGGATGCGATGGCCGGCAAAGCCTGCCCTATAGCCTGGACAACTGAGGCTCCATAGTCGAGCCACGATTCGGCCTGGCCTCCGATGATGTCTCCAAGACTCTGGAATCCGTCGCCGAGTCCAGCCAGCGCATTTTGAGCCTCACCAATAGAGTCAATCTGTTTCTCCATGATGCTCTCACAGGGCCCGAGTGCATCAACAGTATCGGTGATCTGTTCTGTCACCTCTTTGAGATCCACACCCAAAAAGGCCGCAACGTTGTCATACGCTTTGGGTTTGGGTTGTTCTATGGCTTTGACCGGGGAAGATGGAGCGATTCTGGCAGACAATTTGGAAAGGGAAATCCTTTCTAATGGTGTATCCGCATTCCCTGATGGGTCGCCTGGTACCCCTGGAGTTGTCATTGGAATACCCTCCTTCAACTGCCTGTTCAACTCGACTCCTTCATTTACGGCTGCCTGCAGTTGAATGTTCAACTCTTTTACTTCATTTTCGGCTACGGTTGCCTCTTTGTCGGCTCGATAATATCTATTTGTGTGAGTTTTTTCATAATACTGAGCACCATTGGCATCTACCATCAGTGAGTTTTTGGTTTTTTCAGCCAAAGAATCCGCTTTGGTGCGGAGGTCGTGCGCTTCTCCTTCTTTCTCGGCCAGTTGGTCGGCGATTCTCCGCACCTTGGCTTCATTGGCAATCTTGCGTGCGTATATCTCACTTTTGGCGATGAGCACATCATACCATTGGCTAAGCGTATTGAATGTCCCAAAGGTGTCTCCGTATCTGGAATTAAGTTCCTCCACCATCTTTGTTTCTTCCTCGCGTGTGCCGTTGAAGTTTTTGATTTTCTGGCAGACGATGTCGATTTCGATGGCGGCTTCCCTCTGTGCTTGGAGATAACCTTTTTCGGCTTCGAGGGCTTCTTTGGCGGCCTGTTTCTCCTCTTGATGTCTTTTTGTGAGAACAGTTATGGCTGTAGCCACAGCAGAAATGGCCAATGTCCAAATCCCCAATAACTTTATGGCTTTCCCAACTGAACTGATTCCAGCACTTAATGATTTAAACATTGTTAATATAGCATTCCCAGCTGCCTTGACAGACATAACGATTTGGCCTATGTTGGATAGCGATTTGATAGCAGTATTCGCGAACATACTCACTTTCTGAATAAAAGGAGTGAATTCCCCAACTTTTTCTTTTATATCTCCAATTGTGTTTTTGAACTGAACTAATTTCCCGTAAGGGGTCTTGGCCATTGCTTCGTTCATCCCGCCTACGCTTTCTTCGACGACTTCGGCCAGTACAGTGGCTTTCTCGGCTTCGGTGCCGAATTTCAGTATCTGTTCCTGTGCCTCGGTGAACGAATAACCATAACGGCTCAAGGCTCCGGTCTGTCCTTCCATGACCTTGCCCATCATCGTGGCGATGTTGACGGCGGCCTCCTGCGAGGCATTGAAGCCATACTGCTGAGCCACCATGTCGTTCATCACCGGGAGCAGTTTTTCGAGGCTGGACGAAAGACCCAGATAGGTGCTGAGTTCCTGAGCACCAGCCAACTGAACCTCATCACCCACAATGCCCAATTGCTGCTGTGAAGCGGCCAAAGCCTTGATATATTCTATCTCGGCATCGGAAGCATTCATCGTGTTGCGCATAGCGGTGGCCAGACGTGTCTCGGCTCCTATCTGATCGGCATAGGCTTCTGTCAGACTTGTAAGATAAGAGTCTATCTGGCCGATAGAATCTCTTAGCATACCGAATGACACACTGGCCTGCGACCAATTGACAATGCTTTTTTGAGATTCCTTTGCTATTTTCCCAATGTTTGAAAGTACCTCCTCAAAATCTTTTGCCTTTCCCGTAATTTGAGTCATCATACCAGAGGCCTTGTCTGTGATTTTGATTACGTATTCGACCGTATTTTTCGC
>JAZRWU010000072.1:0-2179 GCA_045599885.1 Bacteroidales bacterium
GACTACCGATAATTTCATTGTCAATAATAACGCAAAAAGCGTCTTAATATTGCATCGGAATACTTAATATTGCATCCACTTCCGGACTGCAAAGGTAATGCTTTTCAACCGGACTCCCTAAACAGTTTTTCAGATATTCTCACATCAACTGATATCTCCCCAATCCACTTTTTTGGCATAACGCAGCGACAACTCCGACCGGAGGGCCACATTCATCGGATGGGATAACGACGGATCGTCTTTGAGAATACTTCGGGCAATATTCCGCGTATATTCCACCAACTGTCCGTCGCGGGCGATATCCGCCACCTTCAAGTCGAATGCGATTCCGCTTTGTTGGACACCCTCCAGATCTCCCGGGCCACGCATCTTCAAATCCGCTTCTGAAATTTCAAATCCGTCGTTGGTGGAGGTCATAATCTCAATGCGCTTTCTCCCTTCGTCCGAAAGATTATACGACGTCAGCAGAACACAATAGGACTGATCCGCTCCCCTTCCCACACGGCCACGCAATTGATGTAATTGTGAGAGGCCGAAACGCTCTGCGTTCTGAATCACCATAATGGAGGCGTTCGGAACATTGACACCGACTTCAATGACCGTAGTGGAAACCAGAATCCTGGATTGCCCGCTGACAAACTTATCCATCTGAGCATCTTTCTCCGCAGGTTTCATTTTCCCATGCACCATTCCGACCTCAAACTCCGGAAAAACTTTACAGATATGCTCATAACCTTCTGTCAGGTTTTTGTAATCGGATTTTTCCGATTCTTCTATCAATGGATACACAATATATATCTGTCGGCCCGATTGCAGTTCACGACGCATGAAGGCGTACAGTTCCTGTAAACGGTTGTCGTAACGATGTATGGTCTGAACCGGTTTGCGTCCGGGCGGCAGTTCGTCTATGACCGAAACGTCCAAGTCACCGTATAGTGTCATCGCCAAAGTTCGGGGAATCGGAGTGGCGGTCATCACCAGCACATGGGGATACAGCACATTCTTTGACCAAAGTTTCGAACGTTGGACCACTCCAAAACGATGCTGCTCATCAATCACCACCATTCCGAGATTGTGGAACTGAACTCTGTCTTCAATCAAAGCATGTGTGCCGACCAAGAGCTGAATGCGTCCCTCTTTCAAAGCTTCCAACAAAGGCTCCCGGTCTTTCTTTTTTGTTGACCCGGTCAACAGATCCACTTTAATGTCCAAGGGCTTCAACATTTTGGACAGGGTCTCGTAATGCTGATTGGCCAGAATTTCAGTCGGAGCCATAATGCAGGCTTGAAAACCATTATCCACTGCCATCAGCATAGCCATCGTGGCCACCATTGTTTTTCCACTGCCGACATCTCCTTGAAGGAGACGGTTCATTTGTTTCTGTCCGGCCACATCGGCACGGATTTCCTTCAACACCCTTTTCTGGGCATTGGTCAACTCAAAAGGAAGGCATTGAGAATAAAACTGATTGAAAAGAGGGCCGATTTTACGGAAAGGGAAACCCTGATGACCTTGATTGCGGGCATCTGCATACTGCAGGATATGCAATTGGAGATAGAGGAGTTCCTCCCATTTCAGACGGTAACGGGCCTTTTTCAGCGAAAGGGCGTCCGTAGGGAAATGTACTTGATGAAGAGCCTCATGGCGCGACATCAAATGATAACGTTCTATCAAATAGGGCGGTAAGGTTTCAGGAAGCGGAGAAGAGAAGGTGGAAAACAATGAAACCATTATTTTCTGTATCACCCGCGAATTGACAAAAGAGGATTTCATCCGTTCCGTTGTCGGATAATAGGCTTGAAGTCCTCCCGTAAGCCATTTCAGATTCTGCTCATTGGCTATGTCTATGTCCGGATGGACAATATTGATCTGCGAACCGAAAACAGAAGGCTTTCCAAAAACCAAATAATTCTCCGTAGTCTTATAACGTTCTTCTACAAACTTATAGCCTTTAAACCATACCAGTTCCAAAATGCCCGTCCCATCGGTGAAGCGGGCAGTCAAACGACGGCCGCGACCCTCTCCTGTCATCTGAAACGACAGGAAACGGCCGCAGACCTGGATATATGGCATCTCGGAACTCAGTTCATTGATTTTATATACCTTGCTCCGATCGATGTATTTATAAGGGAAATAATACAGAAGTTGCTGACGGTCTGTGATGCCCAATTCTTTGGCC
>JAZRWU010000073.1:0-9398 GCA_045599885.1 Bacteroidales bacterium
CAAACTCAGGATTCCCTCGTTGAGCAACCACGCAGGGCGTTACGGCGAGCTGGCACTGAAAGCGGATTCCCGAAATCTGAGAGCCTTGCTTGCTTTGGGTATCCGCGACTATTTCACACCCGCCATGTACGGTGGAGGGGACCGTTGCGAATCTCTTTTCGTGCAGGCCTTGGAAACGGAAGACCAATACGATTCCCATCCCTTTGCCCCCACCTGGGGACGGAATGAGGTATATTACTATCTTATCCGCCTATACTCCTCACAGAAACAGACACAAGCCGAAGCTTTGCTGGAAGAGGCCTTGAGACTGTTTCCTGAAGATTCACGATTGCGCTCTCTTGCACATCAACTCCACAAATGACATTCCATGGACAGTTATAATTTGTTTTACGAACAGGCGCTCAGTCCGTCCGCCCTGGACTTTCTGGAAACATCAAGCATGACCAGGCACAACACTCAGGAACTCGGATCGAGAATACAAGCTCTGATGAAGTCACCTTACTATTCATCGCAAGTGCTCAATCACAGTGACGAGCGCGGATGGACCGAGCGCATCGGCTTGAAAGAGACATTGTCGCACGAACGGCCGAATTTGAAGAACCTGCACGAGATACAATGCCTGCGTGGCAGCCGACGGGAATTCAAAGCCTTCCTGAATCTGAATGAACTGGCCGCCTGCCTGCTGAACGCCTACTTTGTGGTGGAACGGTACAGCCGGCACAGTCACCATCTTGCCAGACGCAGCATCGCCTCAGGTGGCGCCCTGTTCCCCATAGACTTATACTACATTTCTCTTAAGACACAAGATCTGGAAACCGGAATCTACGCCTATCGTCCTTTGGATGAGAGTTTTGACGTTCTGGCCAAATATCCGGAGCCTAAAAGGCTGAAGGGGCAGATACGGAAAGTGTTTCCTCAGGATGTGCTGGGAAGTTGGGATATGGACAGCGTATCCGGCATCCTCGTTTTCGGAGCAGTACTTAACCGGGCCACCTGCAAATACGGAGATCGGGGACTACGGTTCGTACTGATGGACGTGGGAGCGATATGCCAGAATCTGTATCTCTCCGTCGCTGCCGCCGGCCTTGCCTGTTGCGCAATCGGCGGCTACCTCGATCGGGAATTGGACCGTCTGATGGGTTTCCACTACCCCGATGAACGGAGCCTCCTGACGATGTTTGTCGGGAAATGACGGCCATGCGACAAAATGATCACCCTATATTATTCCTTTCCAAAAAACATCCATGCCCGACCACGACACCCACTTGAAAAATGCCCATGACTGGAACTGGAATCCTGACTTCATCGTCCATCAATCCGACAGTCATCAACTGATACTCAAAAACGATTCCGACGGCGCCTTGATCCTGTTGTCGAGACTGGAATACGAGATGCTGCAGGCATACGCTTCGGACAATGACCTCAGCCGGCTTTCTCTCCGCTTCCCCGACACGGTCTGGGAAGAGTCCACCTTCAACCGGCTGCTGGAACAGGCAAAGTCCCTATCGCTGCTGCTGCCTCCGAACCGAAAAACGGACGGCAGCACCAAGCATCGGAAATCAGGTTGCAGTCTGATGAGGAGACATCCGAGATTCTATTATCTGGGGGTACGTTCTGTCCAAATCCTTCAGAAAATCACCGGTTGGCGACTCACGGCTGAATTCAACGGGAATCTTCGCTTCTTCAAATGGTTTTCCATCGATTTGGAAGGCAGCCTTCTGCAAAAGGTTGCTGCACATCCCCCCATACGGAAAGCTCTATGGATAAGTTGGATCATCACCACCTTGATTTTAGGAGGGCTCCCCCTTTTTCATCCGGCGGCAGCACTGCGCTTCAGCGGATTCGCCATGGAGCATTATCCTGTCGGCCTGTTGTTCCTATGCATCGTAGTCTGCATTTTCTTCTGTCTGTTCATCCATGAATGTGGTCATTACTTCGTTTTCAAAGCATTTGGAGGCCAAAACGACCGTATGGGGCTGGGATGTATGTTCCTTGTATTTCCGGTTTTGTACACCCAGATTGATCAGATCCACCTTTGGACACAACGGAAAAAAAGGATGCTGCTTTCCTCGGCCGGAATGTTGGCGGACCTTTGGATGTGGTTGATTATCATCAACCTGCTTTGCTTCTATCATCATAGTGACTTCTTCTCACTGATTTGTTCCTGTCTGTTCTACTATTATGGCGTCCAAATGCTCAGCAACCTGAACTTTCTTCTACCCGGAACGGACGGCTATTACCTGCTGGAGGATGCCATCGGTGCGGACAGACTGTTCGGCAACGCATACGAATGTACCCGCGACTGCCTGCGAAAATCGGGAGACCGTCGCCATGATGATAGATTTAAAGTGTTAAAAATCAGTTATTTCTGTAGTTCATGCCTCTGCATCAGCCTCTATTGGCTGGCGCTCAGTCTTCTTCTGACTTTCCCGCTATGGTCCAACTGGTTTCTGCTCTGACATGTTCGCTCATAAGCTTGTTTTCGACTATGCCGGTCGATGAGCCGGCTTCTCAGAATGGGACAGATGAGTTGAACATCCACGGAAGGGTGACCGACAAACGCCGGGAAGGGCTGGCCGGCGCCGGCGTGAGCCTCATCGGCAGAAGCGTCTGTTTCAGTATATGCGATTCCGAAGGTTACTTTGATTTGACCATTCCCCATCCGAAGAAGGACGACAGCATCGCCGTTTCATTCATCGGATACAATCTTCACAAAATGGCCCTGTCGGACTGGAAAGAAAACAGCAGCATTGTTTTGGAAGACAACGCCTTCAGCCTTCACAGCATCGTCGTGGACGCCAATCCGGATTTCTCCGAGAGTTTCTGTCAGGAGAGGCTGGAAAAACTTGACATCTACCTCTCTCCCATCGCCGCCGGGGACCCGCTCAACGCCTTGCAGGCATTACCTTCCCTGAGCGGAATCAGCGAAAGCGCCAATCCGGAATTCCGAGGCAGTGAAGCCTGGGCATCCAAAGTCATACTCAACGGTATCGCCATTGAGCAGCCCGTCCGCAACACCCAACTCAACGGCTTGGGCAATTTCAGTCTGTTCAATACCGAGCTGATTGATCATCTGTGCGTGTACCCCGGTCCTGCACCTCTTTCCCTGACTAATTCGACTTCGGGAGCTGTGGACATTCATACCGTTGACGGTTTGGAGAGTCCGCAGAGACAGGTCTCTCTATCCGCAGCTGAGTTTGGATTTCTGATTGGGCAACCTTGGGAGCACGGACTCGTACAGATTTATGGCAATTCTCAAATTTCGCCACTCTATACCCGAATGAATCATACGGAAGACCGCTTGAAATCGTTTTCCAGTCATGACATGGGCGTCCACGGCTGCTTTGTGAAGGGGAACAGCCAGTTCAAATTCTTCCGTTATGTCATTTCAGAAAAATACGAAGGGGTTCAGACGCAATTGAATCACAGCACCTCTTGCCAAGCGCATCAGGAACGTCAGTTCGGGGTATTCAATTACCGGTATCGGCGACAGAACTGGCAGATGGAGGCCGATGCGGGAGAAGACGGATCCTACAGCCGTCATACGCAAGAGGAAGACAGCTATTCGCTCCAAAAACAGCAGATGGACGTTCAATGGAAACTGAAACATTGGGCCACGGAGCAGTTTTGGTGGCAAGCCGGACTTTCATACAAAAACGCGCGTTGTCAGGGTGATTGGGACACACAGGACAGCCTTATTCAATTTCAGCAAGCTGACGCGTTCCTGTCCGCACGATGGCAAAGCAGAAACGGTATCAGTCTGGCGGTCTCGGGAAGAGCGCATCCCAAGCATTTATCCTCTTTTCCGGCACGGCAGTCGGCTCAAATAGTCTTCCATTTTCCGATCGGCCTCCATCATCATTGGCAATTCTCGGCCGGAAGCAATCACAGCCATGCCGGACCCTGGTTTGGGAGGATGGAGTTCTGTGAACTGCAAAGCGGCCAGGCCAGCATGGACTACCGCTACGAGAGTTCTGATCTGAAAGGCTGCCTGAATGCCTATATCAAATGCGAAAACGGACCGGTCGCCATGGATTATGATTTGGCGGTATTGAATGCGGAACGTCGTACGATGGGGTTGGAGGTGCGCATATCCAAAGAGTATGAAGGTTTCAAGATGGAACTCAGTGGCAGCCATATCCAAAACCGTCTTCGGTTTGCGGAAAGAACAGACTCAAAAAACAGTCTCAAAATCACAGGGGACGAGACTGTAAACCCGGAAAAACAGATTCGGATAGCGGTGGACGACCGGAGGGAGGCCAAGGAGGTCCTTCATTTTTACGGAATAAAGGCAGGGCAAGATTATCGTGCCTCCAACGATCTTCCCTACCTGATCAAAGCCTGCCTGCAATACACCTCGCCACAACATTTCTGCATCGCACTCAGCGGCACAGCCCGTTCCGGCACCTGTTTCACGCCCGTCAAAGGAGGCAGTTATTCGGAGGAAAGCCATGTCATCCTTCCTGTATTCGCCGAATATCACAGCAAAAGGCTGCCTGCCTACCGTCGCTTCGACCTGAGTCTCAACAAAGTCATCTTCAGAGAAGACAGCCGGATGACGGTATTGTTCGCCACTTTCAGCAATGTATTCAACCGAGCCAATCCGGTTCAGAAACTGTATTCCTCCGATTTCAAACGGCTGCTCGGAGAAGCACAAGCCGAGCCTTACAGTCTGTATTTCGGAATGCGTTGGTCGTGGTGAGTTACTATTTCCAAGCCAGACTCAGACGATGGAACATCGTGGCGCTGCTGCCCGTCGAACCGGTATGCTGTACCGCAAAGCCACCCCGGGAATTGGGTTCCACCGTCGAGGACAAATGGACTTCCTTGGGCAGACCGGCAGGATGCTCTGACAACTCGGTGTCGCAATAGACATCCGCCTTCAAATCAGAGCCTTCCGTCCAAACGTGGATATGGCAGCCTGTACGGTAACAGATTGCCGAAACCGGTTCCGAAATGGCCTCGGTCTGACCGTTCTCATACTTCATCAGGACAAAATCCACGGCATCGGCATATTTGGTCGTACGGACGATACGCAAGGCATAACCGCTGAGACTTCGGGTATCAAACTTCAGACAGATATCCATATACTGACCTGTCGCACTTCCGAAGCCTTGACCGGCTGTCTTGCAGGGATCCACCAGCATCTCCACCGACATATCGCCATAGGAAGCCTCCACCGGTGTATACATCAGGCGGGCACCTTTGTTCTTTTGCAGCAATCCCTGACCCATAGCACCGTCTTCCGCCTGTCCATAGAACCAAGCGTCGTGCTGACGGTCGGGAGTCCATGTGTAATGATCTGTATCCAGCGGCTTGTAGGCATCCACCGTCCAGGCTCCGGAAATAATCTCCGGTTGGAAAAAGCAGGGGAAATCGCTGAAATCGGTTTCATAATGAAGGTCCTTACCCGAAAAGCCGGGAATATCCGAAGGCCTGACAGGCAGGGCGGAGACACAGGACTTGGGCTGACCGTAAACGCTGCGGATATGCTTCGGCTCCACAACCGCCATCATCCAAGCACCGGCATCTCCCTCCTGCAGCGTATATTCGTAACGCGGCAAAGAAGGCTGTGAGACGGAAACGGCGACAGGACGTGAACCGGACGCATCCGCACAACGGTACCAGGTAATCCGCGACGCATCCTGACGTTCCCCTAAAGAAAGGGTATAATCCACCTTTATCTTTCCCTGTTCCATAGAAAGTGACGGATTTCCGATAAAAGCGGGCGAAGGCAGTGTTTTGGGATGAAGCCGTACGACAGCCGCCGATTCCAAACCGGATTCTGTTGTGGCATACACATGACAATCCAGCACTTCCTCTCCGTCATATAGCGATTTCAAAATGACCGTACCATCGTTTTGGAGCGTCATTTCCACAGCATCGGGACAATCGGTGGACCACAGGATCTCACCCTCCACCGGCACATCATAAAAACGATAAAGCTGCGCCTTGAGATGAGCGGCGCTTTGGCCGGTCTCGATATCCGATGCATCCGAGACCAAACGGATCTGCGTGGGAAGATTGGCAAAACTGATAGCGGCATCTTCCGAAGCCAACTCACATTGATGACGGTCGCCGGTCGGATCCCAATCGTCACGGCCGCGAAGCAGACCATACAGATTGTAATACTTGCAACCTTGCCATTCAAGGATATAGGCATTCATCAACTTCTTTCCCTCCATTTCGACCGTCACATAGGGCTTATCCTCCGCGTTGAAACGGACAGGTTCGCCGTTGAGTTTGAGGTTGTACTGATAACAACGCATCGATTCCTTGGGATATTGAGTCCAATCGAGACGGATATCACCTTCGTGATGGAAACGGCAATCGACCAAGGCCACCTGACTGCCCACTTTTGTCAGGTATTGGGCATCCTGTGTCAGAAGATTGAAATCACAGTCAAGGAAGACGGCACCCGTACCGTTGGTGCTCCAGAAGGGCTTGGTGCTGTAGAAATCAAGGTCACAGTGATTATACACCGCACTTCCGCAAAGTGCGTCGTCGGTACACTCGAAATGGCAGTTCTCGAAATAAGCTCGGCGGCTGCCCACAAAAGGACAGGAATTCAGGCGGCTGACAAACGAGCAATTGCGGGCATAGACCTTATCGCTGTTGCAGAGAATCAACTGAGCCTGCGTAATGGCCTCCATCCGTTTGGGACGGCTCAAAGAAGGTTTGAGAGCATAATTCAAATCGACATTGCAATAATTGCCGAAAGTGACATTCTCACAGCGGATACCGTCACCTTCTATTCGGAACATCGTGAAGTTGCCTTCCGCTCCTTGGGTCTGTCCACGGTTGCAGGCAATCACCACATTATCAGGATTAGAAGTCAGGCCGTAGAAACCGAACCAGCTGTGCCGGATCACCATACCATAAGGCGTACCGCCCGTCTCGGGCACACGGATTTCCGGATCATCGGGATCGTCTATCCAATAGACACCGGGGGCGATGTAGAGACAGGAAGGTTCCTCTTCCGTGCCATCCGTCAAAGCTTCCAAAGCCTCCTGAAGACTGCGATAGACATAGGGGAAACGGGCCGCCTGTTTTTCCGACATCGAATTATCGACGAACAGCGCCTTGGGACCCAATTCGATATGGTTTCCATGAAAAACGAGATGACTTCCCGTGAATTCGAAAGGATCCTGCCGATCGAGAGAAACCGGAGCATAACGTCCCGTACAAGAAGCCGCCCAACAGAGAGTCAGCCCCAAAATCATCATCTTGACACTTGTTTTCATCTGATTGTCTTATTGTTAATTATAATTCAAGACACAACCGCTTTTTTCAGCAGAATCCGGAAAGTGGTTCCTTTGCCCAATTCTGAAGATTTGACAAAAATTTTTCCTCCGTGATATTCCTCCACGATACGTTTGACCAACGAAAGACCGAGACCCCAGCCCCGTTCCTTGGTGGTGTATCCGGGCTTGAAAACACTCTTGTAACGTTTTTTGGGGATACCTTTTCCCGTATCGCTCACATCCAGCGCCACCTGATCGTGTTCCTCGGAAACCCGGACGGTAATCTGTCCGCTTCCGTTCATCGCATCCACCGCGTTCTTGAAAAGATTCTCAATTACCCATTCAAACAAAGGCACATTCAGATAGACGTAACAGTCCTCGGGAGGCAGCTCCATCCGGAAGCCGACCTGACGGGAAATGCGTCCTTGCATATATTGCACCGCATTCTCTATCGCCGGTCTCAAGGCTTCCGGTTTGGGTTCCGGTTTGGATCCGATTTTGGAGAAGCGCTCGGCGATGGTCTGAAGCCGCTGGGTGTCCTTCTCGATTTCCGCCAGAGCCATCGGATCGACATTCTTGAGTTTCAGCAGTTCCTCCCAAGCCAAAAGAGAAGAAATCGGCGTACCGAGCTGATGAGCGGTTTCCTTGGAAAGCCCCACCCAGACTCTGTCCTGTTCGAAACGCTTGGAAAGGCTGAGAGTCACCATGACGATAATGAAAAACAGGAACAAGACCGACAACTGAATGTAGGGGAAATATTTCAACATCCTCAGATGACGGGAATCATCGTAATAAACATATTGTGACACCGTATCGCCCAATTTCACCTCAATACTGCGGTTCTTCTGGATAAGTTCGCGCGAACAACGTTCCACATCGGCCTGAGGGTGCTTGCGCGACAAAGGCAGATTGGAATAACTCTGAACTTCACCTGCTTCATCGACCAGTATGACCGGGATATTGGTATTGTTCTCAATGATACGCAAAGTCAGCGAATAGTCAATCTGCAAATCGTCTTCCGTTTCCTCCTGGGCCAGCAAGCTTATCGCCTCCGCCCAAAGTTCTATTTTTTTCTGTTCTTCCAGCGCCAAGTCACGGGCCAAGCGGTTGGAGAACCAGGTAGAAGCCACAATAATCAAGAGGGCCACCAGAAGAAACAGCAGGCGGAAACTGCGGAAGAAATCGTGATAACGTGCCATAGGATTCAATTATCCATTCCCAAGAACCACCTGACGGACAAGGACGCAAGCGCTCGGGCAGGAACCACGAAGATATAGGATTTCATCCTAAAAAGAAAGACGGATATTCGGAAAAATCAGTAATTTTGGGGATATAATAACCAAGTATCCACCTTATGAAAATCATCTCATACAATCTCAACGGCATCCGTTCCGCTCTCAACAAGGGCTTGTGCGATTATCTCCGAGAAGAGAACGCTGACGTGGTCTGTTTTCAGGAGACCAAGGCCCAGCCTGACCAAATCGACGCATCTGTTTTCTGGGAATTGGGCTACACCCATTGCTATTTCCATTCGGCACAGAAAAAAGGCTACAGCGGCGTAGCCATTCTATCCAAACTGGAGCCGGACCATGTGGAAGTCGGCATGGGGAATCCTCTATACGACAGCGAAGGACGTGTTCTGCGGGCTGATTTCGGAGATTTCTCCGTACTTTGCGCCTATGTACCTTCCGGCAGCATGGGTGATGCGCGTCAGGCCTTCAAAATGCAGTTTCTGGAAGATTTCATTGTATATATACAACAATTGCGCCTTCAACGTCCGCAACTGCTCATCTGCGGAGATTTCAACATCTGCCACCGGCCCATCGACATCAATCACCCGGAACGGCATCAGAACGACTCCGGTTTCCTTCCCGAGGAACGGGCCTGGATGGACCGTTGGCAGGCGACCGGTCTGACCGATACCTTCCGCGTCTTCGATTCCGCTCCCGAACGCTATTCCTGGTGGAGTTTCCGCGCCGGAGCCCGAGCCAAGAATCTGGGCTGGCGTATAGACTATCATTGGCTGAGCGACAATATGAAACCGCATCTGACAGCCGCCGCCATCCGCAGCGGGGCCGTTCAGTCGGACCACTGCCCCATCATGGTGGAACTGACAATCTGAAGGCTCCAAGGTGGCATCCGAACAGCAGGCGG
>JAZRWU010000074.1:0-7487 GCA_045599885.1 Bacteroidales bacterium
TGGTGTTGCCGTAGGGCGAAGTGGCCGGCTTGATAGGCGAATTCTCGCTGACCGGCAACACGTCGGGCTGGCCATAGACCGTGCAGGAGGATGAGAAGACGATGCCTTCCACTCCGAATTCCGGCATCAATTCGAGCAAATTGATCAAGGTATTGAGGTTGTTGCGGTAATACAGCAAAGGCTTCTTCACCGATTCACCGACCGCCTTGGAAGCAGCGAAATTGATGATGCCCCTGATACCCGGATGACGCTCGAAAACGCTTTTCAGAGCCGTGAAATCCGTACAATCCACCTGCTCAAAAGCAGGTTTCTCCCCCGTGATGGAAGTGATACCGTCGAGGACCTTGATATCGGAATTGGAGAGATTATCCACAATAACCACCTCATAACCGGCCTGTTGCAATTCGACCACCGTATGCGAGCCGATATAGCCCGTTCCGCCTGTCACCAGAATCTTATTCTTTTCCATATCAATTGACTGAAACAACACCTGAGAAACCCATGAATGCCAAAGCCAGCAATCCGGCGGTCAGCAGGGCAATCGGCATTCCCTTCATTCCTTTCGGGATTTTGAGCAAGGCCAACTGCTCGCGGATACCGGCGAAGAGCACCAGGGCCAGACCGAAACCGCAAGCCGTCGAGAAAGCATACACCACCGACTCCAGCAGATTGAAATCCTTCTGAATCACCAGCAAAGCCACACCGAGGATACAGCAGTTGGTACTGATCAGCGGAAGATAGACACCCAAAGACTGATAGAGCGAGGGAGAAATTTTCTTGAGGATAATCTCGACCAGCTGCACCAATGCGGCGATAATCAGGATGAAAGCGATGGTCTGAAGATAAGCCAGGTTGAACGGAGCCAGCAGATAGGTATAGACCAACCAGGTGATGAGCGTCGAAAGGGTGATGACGAAAGCCACCGCACCCGTCATGCCGACAGCCGTATTGATTTTCTTGGAAACGCCCAGGAAAGGACAGATACCCAGGAATTGCGAAAGCACGATGTTGTTGACGAACACCGGCGCTATGAACATAAGAACGTAGGTCATACTTTTCTGATTTTATTCATGATGGCCAGCAGATACGCCAGCGTGATAAATGCACCGGGAGCCAGGACGAAAACCAAAGCACCGTATTGTTCGGGGAACACCTGCATTCCGAAGAAAGTGCCGGCGCCGAGGAATTCACGGACCATACCGAGGATGGTCAACGCGCAAGTGAAGCCCAAACCGATACCCAGACCGTCGAGCAAGGAGTCGAAAGGATTGTTTTTGGAGGCAAAGGCTTCCGCACGGCCCAGCACGATACAGTTGACGACAATCAGAGGGATGAACAGGCCGAGGCTCTCATAAAGCGAGGGCAGATAAGCCTGCATCAGCATCTGAAGCACCGTCACGAAGGTGGCAATCACCACGATGAACGCCGGGATGCGCACGTTGTCGGGAATCAGATTCTTGAGCAGGGAGATGAACAGGTTGGAGCAAATCAGCACGAACATCGTGGCCAGACCCATACCCATACCGTTGATGGCCGACGAAGTGGTCGCCAAGGTCGGACACATACCCAACATCAGCACGAAGGTCGGGTTTTCCGTAATCAGTCCGTTGAGGACAATTCCGAATTTATTTTTCATTTGAAATCCTCCTATGGTTTATGGATTGACAACTTGAAGCGTATCGGCCGGTACCGTTTCTTCCGACATTCCCGTCGCACCGCTGTAAGCATCGGCGGCAGTCTGTCCGTTCATGGCGCAGAAAGCCTCGTATGCCCGGTTGACAGCCAGCAGGAAAGCTCTGGAGCTGATGGTCGCCGCCGTGATGGCATCCACGTCGCCGCCGTCCTTGCTGACGGTCATGTTGTCATGCGAAGGATTGAGACCGAGGATGCTCTGACGGTTTTTGTCGGTCTTGAACCATTGGACCATCTTCGTTCCGAGGCCCGGCGTTTCGGATTGGGCCAGGACGGAATACCCCTTGATGCTGCCGTCGGAGAGGAAACCGACCATAATCCGGACTTTTCCACCGAATCCGTCGGAAGAACTTTCCACAGCGACGCCCTGGAGTTGACCGTTCAGACGGGCGGGATAGCAAACCAGACTGTCGCCCGAAGCGATGGCCACTTTGACGGCTTCCTGCACGGGACTGTTGTCATATTCGGGAGCGACTTCACGGATGGCGTTCTCCTGCTTGGCGATTTCGGCCAGACGGATAGGCTCCGAGGTCTTCTCGTTGACGAAAGCCAACAGGGTGGCTGCTGCGATGGATATCAGACCCAGCGAAAGCAGCATATTGATCAGAGACGATTTCAGTTTTTTCATTTTTTCACCTCCCCGAATCGTTTAGGTTTGCAATACACATTGATGAGCGGCGTGGCGGCGTTCATAATCAGAATCGCGAAGGACATTCCCTCGGGATAGGCACCGAAACTGCGGATGATGACCGTCAGCACACCAATGCCGAAACCGAATATCAACTGTCCTTTGGCCGTCATCGGCGAAGTGACATAATCGGTCGCCATAAAGCAGGCACCCAGCATCAGGCCGCCCGACAGAAGATGATAGACCGGCGATGCGAAACTCTCCGGATGGCAGAGATACAGGATTCCACTGAATACAAAGACCGTCACCAGAATGGAAACAGGGATATGCCAGGTGATTGTCTTCGTGCAGATCAGATACACAGCGCCGATGAGCAGAGCAATGGCGGCGACTTCACCCATACTGCCCGGAATATTGCCGATGAGCATATCCAAAGCCCGGGGAAGTTCCTCAAAACGGCCGGCTTTCATCAAGGCCAGCGGCGTGGCGCCCGACACCGCATCCGCATAACGGACCGGATTGGGCCAGGTGGTCATCTGCTGCGGAAACGACAACAGCAGGAACACACGTCCGACCAAGGCCGGGTTGAAAATATTGTTGCCCAGTCCTCCGAACGACATCTTGGCCACACCGATGGCGACCAACGCACCTATCAGAATAATCCACCAGGAAATGTCCGAAGGCAGATTGAAAGCCAAAAGCAGTCCCGTCAGAGCGGCGCTGCCATCCTGAAGCGTAGCGGGACGCTTCATCAGGAAGCGCGAGATCAGGAATTCGAACAGCATACAGGCGGCCACGGAGATGGCGGTCGTCACAATGGCGTGCCATCCGAAAAAGAGAGCCGACACCAGAAAAGCGGGCATCAGAGCCGTGGAGACCCTGTGCATATTTTTAGCGACAGAATCACCGCCGTGAATATGCGGCGACATGGAGACATACAGTTGCTTGTCCATAATTATTTGCTTTTACGTGCCCGGATGATGCCGCCGACTTTGGCTTTACCCACCCGGAGAAGGTCCAACAAAGGACGGTTTGCCGGACAGGTGAAGGTACAGCAACCGCATTCGATACAATCCATAATCCGTTCTTTTTCAAGACGGTCCCAAACCTGATTCTCGGAGAGCGCCGAAAGCAGATAGGGTTCGAGTCCCATCGGACAGACTCCGACACATTTTCCGCAACGGATACAGTCGGAAGCCTGACGGCGGACAGCCTCGTTGCCGCTGAGCACCAGCACACCGGAAGTACCTTTGGCCACCGGAGCGTCCAGGTTGGCCAGCGCCTTGCCCATCATCGGACCGCCGCTGATGACCTTGCAGGCCTGATTGTCTTCAGGAATGCCGCCCGCATAGGCCAGCAGTTCTGAAATGGGCGTGCCAATCCTGACCTTGAGATTGCAGACTTGCGGAAGATTTTTACCCGTCACACTGACAATTCTCTCGATGAGGGGTTTGTTTTTCTGAACGGCTTCGTAAATGGCAAATACAGTACCCACATTCTGGACAACCGCTCCGACATCTACAGGCAGGCCACCCGAAGGCACCTGACGGTCCGTGACAGCCTCTATCAACTGTTTCTCACCTCCCTGCGGATAATGCATCTTGAGCGGAATCACCTCGATGCCGCTGCAGGCGATGGTAAGAAGCTTCAATTTCTCAATCGCATCGGGTTTATTCTCCTCGATTCCGACATAGGCTTTCTTGACGTTGAGCGCTTTCATCAGCAATTTGATACCGACGATGATTTCCGAACTCTTCTCCAACATCAGCCGATGATCGGCCGTCAGATAGGGTTCGCACTCCACGCCATTGACAATCAGGACATCGGCCACCTTTCCCGGAGGCGGCGTCAACTTGACCTGAGTGGGGAAGCAAGCGCCGCCCATACCTACGATTCCCGCCTCGGCGATTTTGCGGACAATTTCTTCGGGACTCTTCTCACAATCCTGCTCCAAACGGTTGGATGTGTCAATGCCTTCGGCCCACACATCGGGTTCGACATCAATCAGCACGGCAGGTCTGGGATAACCGCTGGCATCGACGACTTCGGTCAGTTTGTTCACTTTGCCCGTAAACGGCGAGTGGATGTTGGCGGAGACAAAACCTCCTGCTTTGGCCATCAGCTGTCCCGTCTTGACTTGGTCCCCACGGGCGACAAGAGCTTGTGCCGGGGCACCAATATGCTGTCCCAACAGAATGTATGCCTGTTTGGGCAAAGGCATCGTTTCAATGGCCTTGCCAGCTCCGAGTTTATTCTCTGGCGGATGGATACCGCCTATTGAAAATGTTTTCATATCAATGGTTTGATTTGATAATCTGATGGGATGATTATTCCGGCTGGACTTTCAGCAATTCGGGTTCAGCGGGCGATGCAGCGGCTTCCGGTTCTTTCTTTTTCCGCGGCGGGAAATTGAGTTCGAGAATACTGCCCTGCGGACATTCCTCCACACACTTGCGGCACATCTTGCACTTCTCGAAATCGATGTAAGCCAGATTGTTCTCTATGGTGATAGCCTCCTGGGCACAGACTTTCTGACACTTCGAACAGCCTATGCAAGCGACTTCACAAGCCTTCTTCGCCGCCGGTCCCTTATCCTTGTTGCGGCAAGCCACATAAATCCTACGGGATTTCGGACCTTTGAAGCGGAGTTCCAGCAAGCCCTTGGGACAAGCTTTCGCACAGGCACCGCAGGCCGTACACTTGTCTTCATCAATCACGGGCAGTCCACTTTCGCTGTCAATCGAAATGGCTCCGAAGGTACAGGCTTTGGTGCAGTCACCCAAACCGAGACAGCCATAGGAACAAGCTGTCGGGCCGCCATACAAAGCCGCCGCCACCGCACAGGATGTGGCCGAATCGTACTGGTTGACCGCAGGCCGGTGGGCACAGCTTCCGTTGCAGCGGAGCACTGCGATTTTGGGAGCGCTCTCGGCGGCTTCCATTCCCAAAAGAGAACCGACTTTCTTCATCACCTCGCTGCCGCCCACCGGACATAATAGACCGTCAAGCGAGCTGCTTTTCACACAAGTTTCAGCAAAACTGCGGCAACCGGCATATCCGCAACCGCCGCAATTGGCTCCGGGGAGCACCTCCTGCACCTGAGAGATACGCGGATCTTCCTCCACTCTGAATTTCTTGGCTGCGAGAAACAGAACCAATGCCAGAAGCAGTCCGACACCACCCAGGACAATCAGCGCAATCAAAATAGCATTCATATCATTATCAGTTTGTTGTCAATATTCAATACCTTTCATTCCACCCGCCTCATCTCGAACACGAATTCACGGCTCAGACGTTGTCGGAACAGGAAAAGCCCTCCGTAATAGAGGGCCAGCGACGCCAGACTCAGCAAAGCGGCCAGGCCTTCACGTGCCGGAAACGCCCACAAAGCCGCCACCAAAGCCAGTATCAGCACCAACAAGGGCAAAACATACGAGAGCCAGACGGCTTTCATTCCCATAGTCACCCGGCCGCACAGCTCCACCTCCTCGCCCACCGCCCATTGGCCGGCCGGGAGTGGCAGTTCGATGCGTTTTTCCCTGACATCCGACGAATGGCAGATTTTTCGGGCCTCGCAGGAAGCACAGGCCGACACCTGCACCATCCGCACGCAAACCTTTCCGCCATCTATCGACTCAATGACGCCTTTGTGTCTGATACTGTCCATCTCTTGGCTTTATTATGCAAAGATAGCCTTCCGCCCCGTAATATCAAAATGAATTTTTATGATAAATTACCAAGAGGCCATTTCCATCCCCCAAGCACCATTTCGGATTTGCCGCGAGGGAATCAGACATGACGACGAGGGAGCATAGCGGGCCTATGTGACCGAACGGATACACTCAAAAAGCCACGTCTTCCCCGAAGCGACCATTCTGACGTTTTGGCCGAGCAGATCGGAATTATGAGCGAGGGAGCATAGCGGGCCTATGTGACCGAACGAATAAGCCCGAAATGCCGGCCAAAACGCCAGAATTACCAGTAGTAGGTCAGACCAAGACTGAGATACTCCTTCAACTGAAAATGAGACGGATACTCGGAATTGCGGGTTCGGTCATCGAATTTGAGATGGACGAAAAGTTGGGTGGAAAGATACTCGTTGATGGTGAGGTTGAAAGTATTTTTCCATTCGGAATCGACGTAGGAAAAATCGGAATAATAGTAGATATAGGAGTTCCAGGAGATGTCATCGGTGATTTTCCAATCGTAGGTGGAACTGAGCTTGACACCGAACTCATGACCGAAATGATGGTCTTCTTCTATGCCGTAAGACTTAGGTTTGAAATTCTCAATATCGTGAAGATAATTCATACGGTAGGTCAAAGGAGTGATCAGGACAGAAAGGCTTTTATTTTTTTGGGAAATCTTATAATCCATACCAAGACTTATGAATAAGGTCGCAGGGGAAAGGAAAGACGACTTGAGAGTCATGGTGTTCGCCTTATAGGAATTGAGAAGCTGGGTCTGGATATCGGCAGAGGCGGAATAATACCAGTTCTTGACGGCCCGGATACCAAGCTTGGACTGGATATGAAGTTGGTCGGTACTGACGCTGTAATGCCGGAGAGTATCGTTGGAGGCGGTATTGACACCGATTTTCAAGTCTATGATATTATCGAATTGGATTTTCTTCTTGTCGTTGTACTTACCGGTCCAATAGATGGAGAACAGACCCGCCATGTTGCTGTTACCTCCGGAAGACCAGTTGGGTGACACATAGGTCTGGGTAATCTGATTGGACAAACGGCCCCGGAAATTCCAATAGGAATAGCCCTTTATGGCCTGACGGACATCCCGCTCGGGATTGGAGACACGGACTTCGCGATCGGGCACGGAGAGGATAGGCTGGATGGAGACCGGTTTCTTGACGATTTTCTCATGCTCGGGCAACTGATCAAGACCATATTTCACCAGATCAATGCGTTCAATCTGAAGTTCCCGCATGATCCGATGGTTCATCTGACTCACATAGAACTGACCGGAGAACTCACGGCTGTCGAAAGGACGTTCTCCGAGACGTTTCCAGAAAGCTTTGGAATAGAGGTATTCTTTGGGCTGAAGACGCACCTCCGGTATCAAGGTCCGGTCGAGGTCGGAACGGAAGGCCATCGGCATGAACAGGGGATTCATCCGGAAATCATCGGGCAGGCTGTCGCCGCAGAAAACA
>JAZRWU010000075.1:0-13183 GCA_045599885.1 Bacteroidales bacterium
GATGAATTTCATCGATGAAAAGGACATCATGAGGCTCCAGAGATGTCAACAATCCGGCCAAATCGCCCGGTTTGTCCAACACCGGCCCGGAAGTGACTTTGTAACCCACACCCAATTCGTTGGCGATAATATTGGACAAAGTGGTCTTTCCCAAACCCGGAGGCCCGTGAAGAAGGACATGATCCATCGGCTCCTGACGCATCTTGGCGGCAGAAACGAATATCTTGAGATTCTCCACTATCTTCTGCTGCCCCTTGAAATCAGAAAAACGCAGAGGACGGAGCGCCTTCTCATACTCCTGCTCTCCGTTATCTCTATTGTATTGTGAGCGAATGTCGAATTGTTCGTCCATTATTTCTTCAAAATCCGTACAAAGATAAGAACCTGTTTTGAATTCTTTCAAAATAATTATTATGACGCTGTTATTTCGCTGCTTTTATGGTCTTTTGGTCTGCTTCGGCTCAAAATCCCTATCAAATTATCGGGAAATCATTTCAAAACAGGTTCTAATATTTCCCAACACAAGAGACAGCGATGCGATAAAAACAGTTTCGCCGTGCTGGTATCCAGCACGGCGAAACACAACTATTTCAAAACATCCATTAAAGTTTCATCAAGGGGTCAACGTTATTACCCAAATTGCGATAGTTCACATATTCGTTGGGATTCGTTCCATTGATATACTCCTCAATGTTGGTGTAGCCGTCATTGTCGTTATCCTTGGCTGCGTCCGAAGCATCTTTCGGATCCAAACCGTTGGCTTTTTCCCATTCATCAGGCATACCGTCGTTGTCGGAATCCTTCACAACGTCAGATTTCTTGAAAGTGTAATCAGGATAACCACCGACCTCATCAACGGAAGAGATAATACCGGTTTCCGTAATCGTCTTACCGCTGCGGACCATTTCCAAAACGCGTGCGTCAACGGCATCACGCTTAGGCAGAGTAGCACCGACATTGGCAAGAACCGCTTCGTAAGCATCGTAAGCCGTCTGGAAAGGAGCTACAGGCCAGCCTACAAAAGGAGTCATCACGCGAGCGATATCTTTCGGACCGGAAACACCTTTCCAGTTGTCGGCAGTAACTTCGTCGTTTCCATCCAGAACGTTACCTGCAACATACCACTTACCAGGACGGTTGGCAGGATTGAATTCCGTATTGTACCAATCACCAGCTGCCCAAGCGCTACCGGGAGAATACATATGACGCTGCTCAAGACGGATAATCGTACCGCGCATATTCTCGTTGGTACCAGGACCCGGTTTGTAATAGTTGTTGATGAAGTTGACTTGAGAAGTCTCATCACCACCGTCGCAAGTACGATGACGCCAGTTGAAGACAACATTGTTGCGATAATCGAAATCACCGGACATACCGATGGATGGGTTACGTGCGGTATTGCAGGCGAACAAGTTGTGATGGAAGGTAGAAGGAGTTCCTCCCCAAGTGCCACCGAAAGCATGACCCTTTGCATTGAGAGCCTCCGAAGAGATACACCATTGAACTGTCAAATATTTGGTCGGATCCTTAATCTGAGTCTTGCCATCAGCCGAAGGACGCATGTGACGGTAGAGTGACAGGTTTTCATCCATACCCCAAGAAGCCGAGCAGTGGTCCACAATGATGTGATGATCGGGATTGCCACCAATGTTGTCATCACCCTGACCGCCTTCAGGAATACCACGACGGACACGTACGTGACGCAGAATGACTTCGTAAGTGTTGATGTTCAATGTGCCTTTGATACAGATACCGTCACCAGGAGCGGTCTGTCCGGCGATGGTGATGTAAGGATTGTTGATGTTCAGATCGGTGTCGAGATCAATCAGACCGGCGACACGGAAAATGACGATACGGGGACCTTCTGCCTCAAGAGCCTCACGCAAACTGCCGGGACCTTTGTCATTAAGATTCGTCACCAGATAAACTTTACCGCCACGACCGCCGGCCGTGAACATTCCAGCACCCCAAGCACCGGGAAAAGCGGGAATCACAACTTCCGGCAAACGCGTAGGATGAGGAGGCATCTGACCGGAAACATAACCTGAAGGTGCATTTTGAGCGGACAATGTCAATGCGCACATGGCAAAAGCCGCCATCAGAAAATTTTTAAAACTGAATGTCTTCATTTTGTAATTATTTAGATGATAGAACTTCTCCTATTCAACGTCAAACATCAAATTTGACACCGATATTTGTGCAAATGTAAGGCATTTCAATTATTTCATTCCCATCAACTTCTTTATTTATACTTTTTTGGGAGCAATTATTGTTTGATAATAGTTATTTCATTCCACGCGCATAACGAAAAATTTGCGTATGAATACGACCCGTACTACCTTTGCTCCATTATGGTACTTAATTATATCTGGGTCGGGTTTTTCATTGTCGCCTTTGCTGTCGCGGTAGTACAATGTTGCTTTTTCGGGGACGTGACCGTTTTCGAAAGAATAATGGACAGCTGTTTTGACATGGCGGAATTCTCTGTCATGGATATTTGTCTTCCTCTGGTCGGAATCATGACCTTTTGGCTGGGATTCATGAAAATCGGTGAGCAATCGGGGGCGGTCAATCTGCTGGCCAGGATAATCGGACCGTTTTTTGAAAAACTGTTCCCCGAGATTCCGAAAAACCATCCCGTCAACGGAGAGCTGGTGATGAATTTCTCCGCCAATATGCTGGGACTCGACAATGCCGCTACGCCCATGGGATTAAAAGCGATGCAGAGTCTTCAGGATCTGAATCCGGAAAAAGAAACAGCGTCCAATGCCCAAATCATGTTTCTGGCATTGAACACCTCAAGTATCACCATCATTCCCATTTCCGTCATCGCCCAAAGGGCCATTTTGGGAGCGGCCAATCCCACGGATGTGTTTGTACCCATTCTGATTGCCACTTTCGTCTCCACGTTGACCGCCATCCTGTTTGTGGGAATACGCCAAAAGCTCAACCTCTGGAACAAAACCGTCATCTGTTGGCTTGGAGGCATTACTGCCGTTATTGTCGGTCTGGTTGTCTGGTTCTGTTCCATGGACAAAGACCAGATGAATCTGGTTTCCCGCATTTTGAGCAATGGCGTGATATTGGGAGTCATCATAGGTTTTCTCATCGGCGGACTGTATAAGAAAATCAATATCTATGAGGCCTTCATCGATGGAGCCAAAGCCGGTTTTGAGACATCCATCAAAATTGTGCCGTATTTGGTCGGAATGCTGGTGGGTATCGGTGTTTTCAGAGCCTCCGGTGCTCTCGACCTGCTCATTGACGGAATCGCCTGGTGTTTCAACTCCATTGGCATTGACTCTTCGTTTGTGGATGCTCTTCCCACTGCATTTATGAAGCCTTTGAGCGGAAGCGGCGCCCGTGCGATGATGGTGGAGACGATGAAAGAATTCGGAGCAGACTCTTTCGCCGGCAGGCTTTCCTGCCTTTTCCAAGGAGCAACGGATACTACCTTTTACATTTTGGCACTCTATTTCGGTTCCGTCGGAATCAAGCGTACCCGTTATGCGGTGGTAGCCGGTCTGACAGCCGATTTGGCCGGAATTCTGGCCGCCATTTTTGTGGCATATCTGTTTTTTGCATAAAAACCTGTTTTGAATTCTTTATACATATTATGATTCGATTCACATCGGACAGCATTCCAATGCCAAGTTTGGACACAGTGAAAATCCAACGTTGGATACAGAAACTCGCCAGTATCCACCAGAAAAAAACAGGCAATATCAACTATATTTTCTGTTCTGACCAAAGAATTCTCGAGGTCAATCAGCAGTTTCTGCAACACGATTACTTCACCGACATCATCACTTTCGACTATTCTCAAGGAATGGTTGTATCCGGAGATTTGTTCATCAGTCTGGAAACGGTCGCTTCGAATGCGGAAATGTTGGGCGGTCATTATGAAGAAGAACTGAAACGGGTTTTGGCCCACGGAGTCCTGCACCTATGTGGATTCAAAGATAAAACCACGGAAGATGCCGCTGTCATGAGACAGGAAGAGCAAAAAGCCTTGTCACTACTATCCACTTTGAACTGATTACCGCAATGAGATTTGAATACGATGTAATTGTTGTCGGAGCCGGTCACGCCGGATGCGAAGCCGCTGCGGCTGCCGCCAATCTGGGTTCAAAAACTCTGCTCATCACGATGGATATGAACAAAATCGCACAGATGAGCTGTAATCCCGCTATTGGAGGAATCGCCAAAGGACAGATTGTCAGAGAAATAGACGCGCTTGGAGGATATACCGGCATAGTGACTGACAAAACCGCCATCCAATTCAGGATGCTGAACCGTTCTAAAGGTCCGGCTATGTGGAGTCCACGCTCTCAAAGCGACAGGCAAAAATTCATCCTCGAATGGAGACACACACTTGAGAATATTGACAATTTATTCATCTGGCAAGATACCGTTAAACAATTATTAGTTGATAATCAAGAGCTTAAAGGAGTGATAACTATGATGGGCGTCCGGTTTACGGCCAGAAGTGTTGTTTTGACCAACGGCACCTTCCTCAATGGTCTGATTCATATCGGACGTACTCAACTTCGAGGAGGTAGGCTCTCTGAATCAGCATCTTACGGATTGACTGAACAACTTGTTGAACTCGGTTTCTCCCAAGGAAGGATGAAAACTGGAACACCCGTCCGAATTGACGCCAGAAGTGTCCATTTCGATGAAATGAGCGAACAAAGCGGAGAGGATGACTTCCACAAATTCTCATACCTCGATTTCGTTCCGAGACAATTGAAGCAGAAAAGTTGCTGGATATGCTACACCAACAGTGAAGTCCACGATGTGCTGAGAAACGACCTTTCGGAATCTCCCTTATATAACGGACAAATCAAAAGCATCGGACCGCGTTATTGTCCGAGTATCGAAACAAAAATTGTCAACTTTGCCGATAAGGATCAGCATCAGCTCTTTCTTGAGCCGGAAGGTGAAGACTCGCAGGAGTATTATCTGAACGGCTTTTCCTCGTCGCTTCCTCTTGAAACGCAACTCAAAGCTCTGCAGAAGATTCCTTGCTTCCGTGACGTTCAGATATACAGACCCGGTTACGCCATAGAGTACGATTATTTCGATCCGACCCAATTGAAACCGACGCTTGAAACCAAACTCATATCAGGTTTGTTTTTTGCCGGACAAATCAACGGCACCACCGGATACGAAGAAGCCGCAGGCCAAGGTATTATTGCCGGTATCAATGCCCATATCCATTGTCACGGCGGAACAGATTTCACTCTTTCACGGGACGAATCATACATCGGTGTCCTCATAGACGACTTGATCAATAAAGGTGTGGATGAACCTTACCGGATGTTTACTTCAAGAGCCGAATACCGTATCCTTCTCAGACAGGATGACGCCGATGCACGTTTGACCGGGAAATCATATCAGTTGGGATTGGCATCCGCTGAACGTTACCGATTGTGGAAAGAAAAACAAAATGCGATTGATTCTCTAATTGAGTTCTCCAACAGCTATTCTATCAAAGCAAAATATATCAACGGCGCATTGGAGGCCTTGGGTACATCTCCTCTTGAGCAAGGAGTCCGGTTGAGCAATCTGATTCTTCGCCCACAACTTGGATTTGCCAACCTGCAGGACAATATTCCGGCCTTGAAAAAACATCTGGACACCCTTACAAACCGGAAAGAGGAAATTATCGAAGCGGCAGAGATTAAAATCAAATATCAGGGTTATATCGAACGGGAACAACAACAGGCCGCCAAAATCCAAAGGCTTGACAATATCCATATTGCCGGAAAATTTGATTATCAATCCGTGCTGTCTCTATCGTTCGAAGCGCGCCAGAAACTTTCCAAGATTCAACCGGAGACTCTTGGTCAGGCGAGCCGCATTCCCGGTGTCTCTCCAAGCGACATCAGTATTCTTCTTGTATTGCTTGGAAGATAATTTGTTTCACGTGAAACAAGAGTAAGAACGTATTATATTTCAAGATGTTAAGTAGCAATAAACACATAAATGACATCCTTGAAAGGATTCCTGACAACCCGGGAGTCTATCAATATTTTGATGAAAAAGGGACTATCATCTATGTGGGAAAAGCCAAGAATCTGAAAAGAAGAGTCCATTCATATTTCAACAAGAATCATGAGGATTCGCCCAAGACACGGATATTGGTCAGCAAAATCAGAGATATAAAATATACGATCGTAGAAAGCGAGACCGATGCGCTGCTCTTGGAAAACAACCTGATCAAAAAATATCAGCCGAAGTACAACATCTTACTGAAAGACGATAAAAGCTATCCGAGTATTTGCATCAAAAATGAGCATTTCCCAAGGGTGATTCAAACACATAAAATCATTCGGGACGGTTCTGAGTATTTCGGTCCATACAGCAGCGTCCCTGTCGTGCGGACTTTGCTTGATCTTATAAAAAACATATACCCTATCCGAAGCTGCAGTTTGGCACTCAACCCACAAGATATTGACAACGGCCGATATAAGATCTGCCTCAACTATCACATTAAAAAATGCCTTGGCCCTTGTGAAGGCATTCAGAGCGAAGAAAGCTACAACGGAAATATCAACGAAATACGGGATATCCTGAACGGCAAAATCCAAGTAATCGCCGAAAAAATCAAAAGTGACATCAAAGCATACGCTGATAACCTGGAATTTGAAAAAGCCCAGGTGCTGAAAGAAAAACTGGAACTCATTGAGCAGTACAAAAGCAAGTCCTATATAGTGAATTCCAATATTACCAACGTTGACGTCTATTCATACGACGAGAGCGACAATTCTGCTTATATCAATTACCTGAATATTGTCAACGGATGCATCGTTCAGGCATATACGCTGGAATACAAAAAAAGAATAGAAGAAGAAAAAGAGGATATTCTGGCCAGCGGCATTTTCGAGATTCGGAAGCGTTTCAAAAGCACTAGTAAAGAAATACTGGTGCCTTTCATTCCGAATCTGACCATAGAAAAAGTCAGTTTCAGTGTCCCTCAAAGAGGCGACCGCAAAAAATTGATGGAACTTTCGTTGAAAAACGTCCGCCAATACAAAAACGACCTGATCAAACAGGAAGACAAACTCAATCCCGAGCAAAGAAGCGTCAGAGTTCTGACCAAACTGAAAAACGACTTACAATTGAAAGAGCTGCCAATGCACATCGAATGTTTTGATAATTCAAATATTCAAGGGACAATTCCGGTGGCATCGTGCGTGGTTTTCAAAAAGGGAAAGCCTTCCAAAAAAGATTACCGGCACTTCTCCATAAAAACAGTGATAGGTGCCAACGATTTTGCATCCATGGAGGAGATATTGACCAGAAGATACAGCAGACTGCTTCTGGAAGATGCCGAGCTGCCACAATTGGTCATAGTCGATGGCGGAAAAGGGCAGCTTTCGTCTGCCGTCAGAGCCATGGCCCGCCTACTGGACAATGAAGCATTCTCCACGTGGAACAATGAGGATAAACTCGCTGCTAATGAAAAGATTAAGTCGATTCAACTGATAGGAATCGCTAAAAAACTGGAAGAAATATATTTCCCTGGGGATTCCATTCCGCTCTATCTCGATAAAACATCGGAGAGCTTGAAACTGATACAGCAACTTCGCGATGAGGCTCACCGCTTTGGCATTACATTTCACAGAAAACTAAGAAGCAAGGCGCAAATCAAATCTGAACTGGACGATATCCCTCAAATTGGAGAAAAAACCAAAAACAGGCTATTAGTCCGATTCAAAAGCGTAAACATGATCAGAAAAGCCACAAGAGAGGAACTTGAAGCAGTCATAGGGAAATCGAAAACCGACATTATTTTGAACTATTTTCATAAAGAGAATCTATAAATTACAGTTATGCGATTATTCATACAAAGAGTCCTGAAATCGGATGTCACCGTTGATGGAAAAGTTATCGGAAAAATCGGAAAAGGCCTCATGATACTGATTGGTATAGAAAACGAAGACACCGAAGAAGACATCGAATGGTTGTGCAAAAAAACCTCTCAACTGAGGATTTTTGACGATGAAAACGGCGTCATGAATAAATCTATTATGGATATTGATGGTGAAGTGCTGATAATCAGCCAGTTCACTTTAATGGCACAGACAGCGAAAGGAAACAGACCGTCCTATATAAAAGCCGCCAAACCGGACATCAGCCGGGGATTATACGAAGAGTTCTGCGCAAACATGAGTCAGAAATTAGGTAAAAACGTGGAAACAGGTCAATTTCAAGCAGATATGAAAGTCAGTCTGATCAATGACGGTCCGGTAAGCATCTGGATGGATTCCAAAAACAAGAATTATTGAATAGGATTATGACTATAGAAGAAGCTCAAAAACAAGTGGATGAATGGATCCAGCGATATGGTGTACGTTATTTTAATGAACTCACCAACATGGCCATCCTGACAGAGGAAGTAGGTGAAGTGGCCAGGATAATATCCCGGACCTATGGTGAACAATCGTTCAAGGAAAGCGACAAGAATAAAAATCTGGCCGATGAATTGGCCGATGTCTTGTGGGTTGTCATCTGCCTCGCCAATCAGACGGGGACAGACCTGACACAAGCCTTTGTCAAAAACCTGGAAAAGAAAACCTCAAGAGACAAGGAACGTCATCTGAACAACGGCAAAATCAATTCTGACGGCGACCGGCAAAGTCAAGACAAAGCAGAAGCGAATTCTTGACTTCGGAATCGGGAAACAAATCCAAAGAATGCACTGCCTTTGACTTTATCTCTTGGATGACAGATTCCGCATAGTCAACACCACCATGGGCGATAACAGCGTCATAGATGTACTTTACGGATTCCGGATTCAAATGACCGTCAGCCATCAAAGAACGGCACCGCCCGACAATTTCAGCATCCGAATCCGGATTAGAGAGAAAATAGATAAGAGGCAATGTGATTTTACCTTCAAGCAGATCATTACCCAAAGGCTTACCGACGGACGGATCTGAAAAATAATCGAAAATATCGTCGCGAATCTGGAAAATAAGACCCAGATACTCACCAAACGACCTCATCGACCTGACAGAAACTTCATCCGCACCGTTCAAGATAGGTCCGCATGCCGCTGCGAGAGCGAACATCTTCGCTGTTTTTTTGGCAATAATCTCAAAATAGGCCTTTTCATCGGCAGAACAGTGAGCGGAATGATGCAACTGTATCAATTCTCCTTCGGACAGACTGGATCCGAGAAGACCGATTTCACCGACTATCAAAGCATTTGTGTTGGATACAGAACAAATAGCTTTGGAAAGGAAATAATCCCCGGTAAGAATAGCGACTTTATTGCCCCATTTGGCATTGACGGTGGGTTTTGACCTGCGCAAATCACTCTCATCCACCACATCGTCGTGCAGCAGACTCGCCGTATGCAACAATTCAAGAGAGACAGCCACGGGAATGGCGGCTTGAGCATTTCCGAACAAAGCTGCCGATAAAATCGACAAAGTAGGACGCAATTCCTTTCCCCGAGACGATTTGAGATGACCGACAATCTCAGCCAGATATCCATCTTCAGATGAAATCATGGATTCGAATTGCTGACGATAGGAATCGAATGCAGCTTGGATCGGACGACGGATAAGCTCAATCATTGTCTGTTCAAATTGGACTGCAAATTTATAGGAAAAATGCTCTTCTACAAACCCAAGACCCCATCAAGCTATTGAAAATACTGAAGGATTGACGTATTTTTGGTCATAAAATCATAAATATGGAAGAAGTGACTAAGAAATTGTTTCTGATAGACGCATACGCTATGATTTACCGGTCATATTATGCTTTTATCAAAAACCCGAGGATAAATTCGAAAGGAGAAAACACCTCCGCCGTGTTTGGCTTTGTCAAGACCTTGGAAGATATCATAAGACGGGAACAGCCTACACACCTTGCTGTCGGCTTCGATCCTCATGGAAAAACCTTCAGACACGAAGCCTACGAAAAATATAAAGCACAAAGAGAAGAGACTCCGGAAGTGATCCGCTGGTCTGTTCCTATCATTAAGGAAATTCTGACAGCCTATCGGATTCCCATCCTTGAAGTGGAAAGATATGAAGCCGACGACGTGATTGGAACTATGGCTCATAAGGCTGAAAAACAAGGATTTGAAGTATATATGGTCACACCGGACAAAGACTATGGCCAATTGGTGAGCGAGCATTGCAGAATCTACCGGCCAATATATGGAGGTGGAGGATTCGAAGTTCTCGGTCCGAAAGAAGTCTGCGAAAAACATCATTTGGAAAATCCTATCCAGGTGATTGATTTGTTGAGCATTATGGGAGACAGCTCAGATAATATCCCAGGCTGCCCGGGAATAGGCAAAGTATATGCGGAAAAACTGCTGAAAGAATATGGAAGCATCGACAGGATTCTTGAACACAGCGAAGATATCAAGGGTTCACTTGGCGAAAAGGTGCGGAACAACAAAGAGCAGATAGAGTTTTCTAAATTTCTTGCGACTATCTGTACGGAAGTTCCTATAGAATTCAACGAAGAGGATTTGCTCATCTGCCATCCAGATAAAGAAAAAGTCAATTCGATTTTTGAAAAACTGGAATTCCGTTCATTGATGTTCCGCATTCCGGAAAAACAAAACACCGCATCGAAATCAGAAAAGAATACTGACCATTTCAAAATACAATTCGCAGATTTGTCTGCCGGAAAAATCAATTCTACGAAAGAAGATAATAATATCCAGCTTTCCCTTTGGGACAATGCGACAGACGACGGACATTCCATTGACGCAGCTGTTGAGAATATATTATTCCCAATTGATTCACAAGCAGAAAAGATTCATTCAAATCTCAACGTGTCGAATTTGGTGGATAACAATTATTATATAATTGATAATGAATCAAATAAAAATCAATTTGCAGATAAATTAAGTGTACAGGATTGTATCGCTTTCAAGTTGCTTTCAGAAGGCAACAACAAAAATTCTGAAAAAATCACCGGTTTATGTATCGGAATGGATTTATCAGAACGACAAGAGTATTATTACATTCCTTTTTCAAAAGACAAGCGTTTTGGACAAGATTGTCTGAATTGCCTCATTGAAAAATTTTCAAAAAAAGATTTCACTCTTATAGGTTACAACCTGAAAAACGACTTATACCTTCTGTCGGGATATTCCATCGAAGTGGAGTGTCAATTATTTGATGTGATGACTGCCCACTATCTGCTCTTTGCCGATCTCGACCACCATCTTGATAATATCGCACAGACTTATCTGTCTTTGTCAGCTGACGATATTCAAAATCTGTACAAAATCCGCAATAAAGAAATCCGTTCCGATTCGTCCGCTGACGAAATTGAAAGTTTTGTCAAAGATTACTGTTTCGCCTGTCTGGAATTGAAAAACATATTTGCCAAGGAAATTGAAAAGGAAAATCTGAATTACCTTTTCTATCAAGTGGAGTCGCCGCTGACAAAAGTGCTCGCAGATATGGAAAAAACCGGCGTTAAGATCAATATCGGCTCATTGCGCCATTACACCATCGAATTGACCAAAGAAATGGATAAAACCGCAAATGAGATTTACGAAATAGCCGGAGAAATATTCAATATCAATTCAAGTAAAAAAGTCGGTGAGATACTGTTTGATAAATTACAAATAGAAACTGGTAAGAAAATTAAGAAAACCAAAGTTTCCAAACAATATTCAACCTCCGAAGAAGTATTACAACAACTTAAAAACGAACATCCGATTGTTGATAAAATATTGTACTACAGAGGTATCAAAAAGCTTATCAGTACATATACGGAAACACTTCCCATGTTGGTCGATTCGCAAACCGGAAGAATCCATACTTCATTCAACCAGACGACAACGGCAACCGGAAGACTGAGTTCAAGCAACCCCAATTTGCAGAACATTCCTATCCGCGATGAAATGGGTAAAGAAATAAGAAAAGTCTTTGAAGCGGGAGAAGATTGTGTGTTCGTCTCTGCGGACTATTCGCAAATAGAACTTCGCATCATGGCTCATCTGAGTCAGGACAAAAATATGATCGATGCCTTTCATTCCGGTCAGGATATTCATCGTGCGACAGCGTCAAAGGTCTATAACGTCTCATTGGAAGAGGTGACGCCGACCATGCGCAGTAAAGCTAAAACCGCCAATTTCGGAATTATATACGGCATTTCAACTTTCGGGCTGGCTGAACGCATGAATGTCGCGAGAGCTGAAGCCAAACAACTGATAGATGATTATTTCGTCCATTATCCCGACATTCAGAGATATATGAATCAAAGCATTCAGATTGCCAAAGAAAAAGGATATGCTGAGACATTATTTCATCGGAAAAGATACTTGCAGGACATAAACTCCCATAACGCAGTGGTGAGATCATTTGCCGAACGCAATGCCATCAATGCGCCTATACAGGGAACCGCCGCCGATATCATCAAAATCGCTATGGTGAGAATTCATAAGGCATTGAAAGAAAACAAACTCAATACCAAACTGATATTGCAAGTCCATGACGAACTCGATTTCATCGTTCCAAAAGAAGAACTTGAAACCGTTAAAAAGATTATTACGGATGAAATGGAGAGTTTTCCTGAATTTTCAGTTCCTTTGAAAATTGAAATCGGAACAGGCAATAATTGGCTTGAAGCTCATTAATCATATAAATACAATTCAAAATGAAAAGAATTCCTATCACATTAATGTGTTGTCTGTTTTTATTCAGCGCTTTTGCCGGAACAGACAATTATCCTGTCAGTATCACCAATAATTTACATTTTAAAATAGCATTATGGCCTGACGGATGCAAAGAAGACAACGGTATCACATTGCCTGAAACGGATAAAAACGGCAGTTTGAGCAATGTCAGTTTTCCTGAACTTTCCATGTTTTTGGCAAGACCTGAGAACAATTCCGGAGTGACGTTGATTATATGCCCTGGAGGCGGCTACGTTCATGAATCAAGCATCAATGAAGGTCTGAATTTCGCTTATTGGCTGAATGAATACGGAATAAATGTAGCCATATTGAAATACAGATTACCCAACAAACATCATGAGATTCCTTTAATTGACGCACAACAGGCTATCAGACTGGTCAGAAACAATGCGAAGAATTGGAATCTCAATCCTGATAAAATCGGTATTTCAGGCTTTTCAGCCGGCGGACATTTGGCCTCAACTGCAGGAACCCATTTTGATTACGGAAAACAGG